>JAOZMV010000136.1 GCA_029934095.1 Desulfuromusa sp.
TGAATTTTCGAAAAAGTATTACCCTCTTGGGGTGCAATGCGGACGTAAGGTCTGGGACCGGGTGGAGTTGAACCAGCAGTTCCAGAAGGATCCGCTGCCCGAGCCAACTTTTTTTCGCCACTTGCTGGCAAACTATCTCCGTCCCCTTGAAGACAAGTCATTAAGTGCAGCTGAATTAGAACTTCTGGCGACTCTCAATCAGGTCTTACGGCAGCTTGCCGATCAATTTCTCCGTAGCCGCAACTGCAAAATTCTAAAAAATCGGATCAATATTTCCGGGGAATCAGTTGCTTTTCCACACCTGGAAGATACTTTTTACCAATTTATAAAATATTTCCCTGTGGTTCCGGTTGAATCAGGGCTCACCGACCCCGAGCAGATGGTTTCATTGCTGGAGGATCAGCAGCAAGTCAAAGAGTTATTGCTGGAAATTATTCTCCTCTACATTCAAAGTCAAAATCCCGCTCTGACGTCCACCCGGGAACTGTTTTCTATTGAGGAACAAAAGCTTCAGCAACTAACCGCCTATCAACAACAGCTCCAGCGCCTTGACCGGGCTCTGCCGCAAACGGATGATGGCTTTCCACAGCAACCGCAAACCCTTTTGCAACGACTGCTCGAACCATTACAGACAGCTACAACCCTTTACGATCAATTGCAATTATTGCGGCAGATCTGGGCCGGGATCTTACCTGCGGAGCTTCTGGATAGAATCTCTTCCGCTTTTGAGCAGTATGAGCAAGAAGGTTTTCAGCCGGGGGACCCGGGCGAACCGGAAGCTGTTCCCCTCGATCCGGCAGCATACAGCATTGACGAAGAGTATGCCGATTTTAGCGTCGATCTTGATTGGATGCCCAGAACTGTCCTGCTGGCAAAATCGACCTATGTCTGGCTGGAACAGCTGTCGGTTAAATATCGTCGTCAAATCAGATTTCTGAACCAGATTCCGGATGAAGAGCTGGATGAACTGGTCGACTGCGGGTTTACCAGCCTCTGGCTGATCGGGATCTGGGAACGATCAAAGGCATCGTTAAAAGTCAAAAATCTGAGTGGCCAAACCGAAGTTGCCGCATCGGCCTATGCCATTGATGATTACCGCATTGCTGCTGACCTTGGCGGTGATGCCGCTCTGGAAAATTTGCGCTCGCGGTGTCGACAGCGTGGTCTTGATCTGGCCTGTGATGTGGTCACCAATCATACCGGGATAGAGTCTGCCTTGTTGCATGAACATCCCGATTGGTTTGTTCAACTGCCGCACCCCCCTTACCCGGGATACCGTTTCAACGGCCCCGACCTGAGTGAAGACCCCGACTATTCAATGCAGATAGAGGATGGCTACTTCGACCATAGCGAGGCGGCGGTTGTCTGTCGTTATCAGCAGCGTCATACAGGTGAAGTTCGTTATATCTATCACGGTAATGACGGCACTCATTTGCCGTGGAATGATACCGCTCAACTGAACTATTTGCTGCCTGAAGTTCGGGAAGCGATGATTCGACTGGTCATTACTGTCGCCCGCCGTTTCCGGATTATCCGTTTTGATGCGGCGATGACGTTGGCTAAAAAGCATTTCCAACGCCTCTGGTATCCGCTTCCGGGTGGTGGTTCCGGGGTGCCGTCACGCAGTGATCACGCCATGAGTCAGGAAGAGTTCAATCACCATTTTCCGATTGAATTCTGGCGTGAACTGGTTGACCGGATTCGAATTGAGGCTCCGGACACCTTGCTGCTGGCTGAAGCTTTCTGGCTGATGGAGGGCTATTTCGTCCGTACCCTGGGAATGCACCGAGTTTACAATAGCGCTTTTATGAATATGTTGAAGCAGGAAGAGAATGGCAAATATCGGGAGACCCTGAAAAACGTCCTCGCCTTCGATCCGGAGATCCTGCAACGCTTTGTCAATTTTATGAGTAACCCGGATGAAGAACCGGCGGTTGAACAGTTTGGCGCCGGGGATAAATATATCTGTGTTGCGACGATGTTGGCGACGATGCCGGGACTGCCGATGTTTGGTCATGGCCAGGTTGAAGGGTTGCATGAGAAATACGGGATGGAATACCTTGCTCCACGGTGGCAGGAGCGGCCGGACCGACAGCTGGTTGAGCGCCACGAGCAGCAGATTTTTCCTCTACTGCGGAAACGAGCACTGTTCAGTGGTGCGGAGAATTTTCAACTTTATGATTTTATCTCCACCTACGGAGTCGAAGAAGATATTTTTGTCTACAGCAACAGGCTGGATGATCAAACGGTACTGATTCTCTGTAATAACTCCCCGAAATCTATCTCTGGAAAAATCGGACCACCGGTATTGATGTCCGCTAAAGAAGGGGTGAGTTATCACCACGCTTGTGGGATAGACAGCCGTGCCGATTTTATCTGGATGGCGGATCTCGGCAGTGGGCAGCAATTTTTATTCCCGGCGAATCTGTTGCTCGAAGGGGGAGATTTTCATCTACAACCCTACTCTCACAGGGTTCTGACTGCGTTTACCAGTCTGACTGATGAAGATGGGCGCTGGCAGCAGCTCTGGCAACGCTACGCTGACAGTGACCGTCGGGATCTGTTTCTGGATCATGCGGCGCTGTTAATTGAACCGACCTGTGATCCGGTTCAGGAACTGCTTGAAATTGTCCGTCCGGATCGGGCAAAAAAGCAGATTGATAAACTGATCGCATGGTTCGGTACCACCTATGCTCATGCTGATTTAGCAACCCTGTCTCCGGAGCGTTTTCTCGAAATAGTCAGTCATGTTGTTTTTCCTCGGGCCGACCTGGAAAGCTCCTCTTTTGCCGATCTTGCTGAACTTATGGGAGAAAAATCGCCCCATGTTGAAGCGCCGTTTTTCAGACTTCTGGATCGGGTTTGCAACCATCGACAGCTTAGAAAGCTGCTGAAGTGTAATTATCATCAAGGGATTGATTGGTTTGGCCAGCAGGAGCTCTTCCAATTTTGTCAAATTTTGCTCCACTACCGCCTTTTTACTGCGAGTCGAACCACTGCCACCCGTTCCACCGAATTCAGAAATGAAATTATCGGGTTATTGAGTCAATTTAAAAAAGCACTCAAACTGGCGGCAGATTCAGGTTATCAGGTTGATGAGTTTCTCCGGCGACTCGACCGGGCTCCTGCCGCAGAAAAAGTTATCCCGGCACGTCGCCCTGGGGGGATGAAGATTCTGTTTGTCGCTTCTGAGGCAACCCCCTTTGCCAAGTCGGGGGGGTTGGCCGATGTCGCTGGTTCATTACCGCGAGCATTGAGGTTACTGGGCCATGATGTGCGGGTTATTCTCCCCTGTTATCAAATGGCAGAGCAGGGCGCACGGTTGTCCAAGGGGAGTCATAGTGTTGAAATAGCGCTACAGGAAGTGACCTATCGTGCCAGCTTAAAAGAGGCGGTTTATGACGGTGTCCCCTACTGGTTTATTGACACCCCGGAGTTTTTTGATCGAGCGGAACTCTATGGAACCGCCGAAGGTGAATATCCCGATAATGGCTTACGTTTCGGTTTCTTCGCCCGGGCGGTGTTGGAAATGACTAAATGTCTCAATTTTCAACCCGATCTGATTCATCTGAATGACTGGCAGAGTGGTTTAATCCCGGTGCTGTTACAGACCGCTTATCGGCAGGATAATTTTTTTGCCGCGACTAAAACCATGTTGACGATCCATAATCTTGGTTATCAGGGGATTTTCCCCCTCGAATTGTTGCGGCAACTGGAACTGCCTGAGGAGTTAGACAGCCCCGCTGAACTCGAATATTTTGGAAATCTGTCAGTTCTCAAAGGGGGGCTCCACTACGCCGACATTGTTAATACCGTATCTCCGACCTATTGCCGGGAAATTCAGGAGCCCGAGCAGGGCTATGGGTTCGATGGTATTTTGCGTGAACGGAGTCAGGATCTGTATGGAATTATCAATGGTCTCGATTCTCGCGCTTGGGATCCGGCCACTGATAGCCTGTTGGTACGCAATTATTCTGCCAAAAAACTGACCGGCAAGGGGCTTTGTAAACAGGCACTACAGCAGGAACTGGGGCTTGAAGTGAGTCGGGAATTGCCAATTGTTGCTGTTGTCAGTCGACTTGTTCAACAGAAGGGGATTGACCTGATTAAAGCTATCTGGCAGGAGTTACTGGAAAGAGACATCCAGTTTGTCCTCCTCGGCTCCGGTAATCAGCAGGCGCTGCAGTTCTGGCAGGAACAGCGGGAGAAAAATCCACAGCAGGTCTCAATCAATCTCACTTTCGATGAAGCGCTTTCACACCGTCTCTATTCTGCCGCTGATTTGCTGCTGGTGCCGAGTCTCTATGAACCCTGTGGTCTGACCCAGATGATTGCCTTGAAATATGGAGTTTTGCCAGTGGTCCGCAGAACCGGGGGATTGGCAGATACGGTTATTGACGTGGGTGAAGAACCAGAAGCAGGGTATGGCTTTGTTTTTGACCATTTTGATTCACAGGAGTTGTTGCAGTCGGTTGATCGAGCTTTGGAGCTTTACTCACACCACCGCCACTGGCGGGTCATTGTCAGGCGGGGGATGAATCAGGATTTCAGCTGGACAAATTCGGCGGAACAGTATCAGGAGTTGTATCGGCAGGTTAAAAGGGGGAAATAGAACACCCGCAGCTCCATAATGTCTATAACGCGGGTGTTCCTTACTCCAATAGTATCAGCAGCAAAGGATCAGAGAAGCTTCCTGATCTGGATGTCGAACATCACCGAAATATTTCTGTCAAATGAGCCCTCAA
>JAOZMV010000137.1:0-3047 GCA_029934095.1 Desulfuromusa sp.
ACACCGCCCTTTCACGGCGGCGACGGGGGTTCGAATCCCCCTGGGGACGCCAAAAAAGAAAAGCCTCTCTGCTGAAAAGTGGAGAGGCTTTTTTTCGTTTATCTCGGTTGTCTATTCAGATCGTAATCAGGCCAAGTGCCATTTAAACCTTACTAAACGGACTCGGGCTGCAGAGGTTCTGGGCATGTTTGGCGACGGTATTGCAATTCAAACATCTATGGCCAGGATCTGCCATCAGATCCTTTACTTCCTGTTCTTTTCCCTGTTTCCTTAACTCACACAGGTGCTTCCAGTGTCCTGCCGGATCTTTACAGTTGGTGTTCTCGGATTCTGACATATAACCTCCAAATGGGTGGGATAGTGTCTGACATCAATGATACCATCTAAGCCAAGCATAAGATAACAGGACTGATGAAATACCGCATTTTCCTGAGGGCTCTGGTTATTTATTGTCTAAAAGCAATTTTGTACCAAAAACAATAAATGCAGCACCGGCAAATCCTGTTTGAGATCTTTTAGGACGTAGTTGATAAATCCCATTACTCTAGGAAAGTGGATTTATCAACTACGTGTCCCCCTCTCCAGCGTCATCCATCTCTAAGAAGAGGGTATTGGGCTGTCACTCAAGTATAATATTTAACCTTTTTTGAGAAATAGATTAAGCTAAACATATTAATAATATTTATTATTTTCTGGTGTTTTTCTTGATTATTGGCTATATTAAATAATCTTTACTCTTTCCAGAGGTAAAAAATATGAAGAAATTATTTGTGTGTTTACTCACTATTGGACTGCTGCTCGGACTAACAACACCCCTGCTCGCGGATGAGATCGTATCCATAAAGATTGGCTATCAGTGGCTTGAAGCGAGTGGAGACTTTGCTGGAGATGGCGGGGACGATATCGATATTGATGATCTTGACTATGATAAAAGTGAAAAAATCACCGCTGAGGTTGCCCTGCAGCTGGGCAACTCACGCCTGACCTTGTCCTATATGCCCCTTGATTTTTCCGGCAACAATGCGGATGTCGATTTCACCTTCAACGGCGAAACTTTCAGTGGCTCTGTCGACAGCAAGATCAAGGTCAAAATCTACGAAGCGGCCTACACCTACTATCTGCTGAACTTTGACGATCTACCCACCCGATTTCAACTCGGCATCGAAGCCGCGGTTAAATATGTCGATGGAAAAGTCAGCGTAGACAGCAACGATTCAGACATAAGTGAAGAGGTTAAGGGCAGTCTCCCCATCCCGACCATAGGTCTACGCAGTCGTATCGCTTTTGGGGATTATGTCGGGATCACCGGGAGAGCAGGCTATGTTGAGTACAGCGGCAACCACTACCTGGACGCTGAGGCTCAAATTGAATTCTCACCAGTACCAATGATCGGGATTTTTGGCGGATACCGCTATCTTGATGTTGATTTTGACGAATCAGATCTCTACCTCAATGCAACCTTCAAGGGAGCCTTTGCCGGGGCATTTTTACGATTTTAAAAATTGTGAAATTAAAAAGAATTGCCGACCAACAGAATTCAAAAAAAGAAGAGTGATCTGTTGATTCGCTAAATTCGTAGGATATGGGCTTCTATGCCGGATTTGAAGTACAAGCTATCCGTTTTGAGCACTAATTGCAGGTAGAATCTTGTAGAGTGAAGAAGTTTGCCAACTTTTTTCCTAACAGAGACCAACGGTTTTTTAGATAAATATTCCGATGAGCCCAGCCACAACCAGGAGAATCCGTAAAAGAACCGTTTTGGGTGCAATAATTCCGTAAGAGACTGCAGCAAGACTCACCCCCATTTTCACAAAAACAAAAAGAGCTGGCAGAGGTGTTTCAAATAGTTTGATAAGGGACGGATTGGCAACCATCCCCAAGGGAATCAGGTATAAGCCAATCCCCAAAGCCATTGCGTTGCCGGCAATTTTCAACCAGTTTTCTCCGACCATCCCCGCTGCAATAAAAACGGCACCGCAAACCGGGGGTGTAATCGTTGAAAGCAGTGCGAACCAGAAGACAAAAAGATGCGCAATCAGAGGGTCTAAACCCAACTCCTGCAAAGCGGGTCCAGCGACAGAGACACAGATGACATAAGCCGCCGTCGTTGGCACTTCCATTCCAAGCACCAGACAGGCAAAACCGGTAAGAATCAGTGCTGGCCATAAAACATGTCCCGAACCAGACAGGATCAGGGAGGTGATTTTCACACCGAGACCAGTTTGTCCTAAAACTCCGATGACAATACTGGCACAGATAATAATCGAAGCAATAGTTGCAATTTGTTTACCACTGTTGATGCCAACGGCTTGCAGCCTCTCTAACGTACGTGACAGGGACACGGTGAAATGAATATCGACAAAAAGGAGCAGAAAAGCCGCAAGAATTGCCACACAGGCAGCATATTGTGGGGTGTATCCACCGATAAACATGCGTTCCAAAAGGATTGCAAAGGGGATAACAAAAAACATGGCCGTGATAAAAACAGCCTTTTTGTCCGGCAGGTTCTCTGAAGCTACCCCCTTAAGGTTATAACGCAATGCAAAAGCGTTAATACCAACCCACACTGTCATAAAATAGAGGATCGCCGGCAGCAGGGCCGCTGCCATAATATTGTTGTATGGAACCCCCGTCAGCTCGACCATAACAAAGGCACCAGCTCCCATCAGGGGCGGCATGATCTGCCCTCCCGAAGAAGCAACAGCTTCAACAGCTCCTGCAAGGGCTCTTGGATAGCCAAGTTTTGTCATCGCTGGTAAGGTGATCGCACCGGTCGAAGCGACATTGGCCGATGCTGATCCGGAGATTGATCCGAAGAGAGCCGAAGAGAGGACTGAAACTTTGGCCGCCCCCCCGGTTAATCGTCCGGCAACTGCAGTGGCAAGGTTCATGAACCCCTGTCCGGCCTCACCGGCATTGAGAACTGCGCCCATAATCACAAAGATGGCGACGATCTCGACTGATACCCCGGTGAGTTGCCCCCAGAGTCCACCTTCAGCAATGGTCAGGGTTCCGAGAAAGCTTTTAAGCGGCAAACCAGGATAGCC
>JAOZMV010000137.1:3147-4731 GCA_029934095.1 Desulfuromusa sp.
CCGAGCAAGCGAGATCTTGCGGTTTTTGCGATAAAAATTAATGCCCAAGGTGCCGCAAGTGCCATATGGATGGGCCGGCTGATCAGGTGCGGAATCATTCCACTGAAGACGAGATAAAGGTGGAAAAAAATGGAAACTGCGCCGAGGGCAAACCAGAACCAGCGTCTCGGCGCAGTCATGTTTGTTTCAATCATAACTGTCGATCAATCTTAAATGGGCGAAAAAGAATCAGCGGATCGCTGCAGGAATCACAACACCTTTCTCCTGATAATAGCGCAATGCACCTGGGTGCAGTTTCCCGTAAATATTAGACAGCATTTCTGTAGAAACACCACCCCACCAAGCATTGGACTGCGCCATTTTCTCTTTTTGATCCCAATAGGCCTTGGTCAACTGGTAGGCAATCTCATCATCCATTGCCGTTGTCGCATAGGCAACAACCGGCAGCGAGGTGGTGGTCACCGGATAGTCGACTCCGGGATAGGTTCCGGCTGGAATCAGCAGCTCGGTTCGTTTCGTCAATTTGACCTGCTCAGCGGAAAGGGAAAGTAAGTTGATGCCGATTCCTGCCGCAGCTTCAATAACATTTGGGGCCGGGTAGGAACCCGATGTTGCAAAACCATCAATCTGACGATTCTTCAGTGCCTGAACCGCGCTGCCAAGTTCAGCATTGGCTAATTTCACCTTGCCGTCCAAATCAAAGAGTTTAAAATATTTTGCGGCTTCTCTGGCTCCAAACGATCCTCTGCCGATCAGAATATTTTTACCATCAAGCTCAGCAAAGGTTTTAATACCGCTGTCAGCCCGTACAACAAAGTGCATTGTCAGAGAAGGAATGGGAAACAGGGAGCGTACCTCTTGATATTTTGCAGGGTCATCGGCTTCAAATTTGCTTTTTCCTGCCTGGGCCAGCTTAATCAGAACCGGTGGCGTCGTGAAAACATAGTTGCCAGTACGAACCATAACCTCTTTGACGTTCTGCACCGATCCCTGACTCTCTTCGACAGTCACAATAATGTCACCATTGGTTCCGGCCTTTATCGCCTCAGCGATCTGGACAGCCATCTGATAATAA
Source organism: Desulfuromusa sp. (assembly GCA_029934095.1). Classification (GTDB taxonomy): domain Bacteria; phylum Desulfobacterota; class Desulfuromonadia; order Desulfuromonadales; family Geopsychrobacteraceae; genus Desulfuromusa. Next base: position 4,223 of record JAOZMV010000137.1, read on the forward strand.
GAGGAACTGGTCTTTGCCGATTTATAAGTAACCCGCGCTTCCGCATGAACAAAAGTACTGCAGATCAGCAGTAAACCCAGAGTAACCAGGCCAATCAATCTTGTCAGTTTCATTGATATCCTCCATTATGTATTGAGTAGATTTATTAGATAACCGATAAATTCGGAACAATCTGTCTGAAGCCTGTCGAGCTTTTTCGCAGTAGATTCTTATAAAATTCGACAGCTTCCTGCTCACATTAGCGACAACCCCAGAATATATCAAATAAAAACGGCTGAGAGGAATTAAGAAGACCTAGTTGATAAATCGATTATAAACCAAAGCGACAACCTCCCATGGCTTTTCATCACCTTTTTTGCTAATCTCCCTCCAACACAACACTCTACCTATAAAGAACAGGGTCATAAAATGAAAACTCAGGAAAAACTTTTACTTTACGGATTTGCCCTTTTCAGCGTCATAACCTCATTTTTGTTTGTCTTTTACGCAGTCACCATCAATTTTGGCAG
>JAOZMV010000138.1 GCA_029934095.1 Desulfuromusa sp.
GAGGCGGTACGGGAACATCTTGGAGCTTGATACAGGGGTTCTATTAACTATAATATAGGAGTAAATAAATTGGCAAAACTGAGTGTCAATGTTGATCATATTGCAACAATCCGCCAGGCTAGAGGGGTTTCAGAGCCAGATCCTGTTGCTGCTGCAGTGCTGGCTGAACTCGCTGGAGCCGATGGTATCACAATCCATTTGCGGGAAGACCGTCGCCATATTCAGGATCGGGATGTTGCAATTTTACGGCAAACAATCAAAACCCGCATGAATCTGGAAATGGCACTGACTGATGAAATGGTCGATATTGCGCTGAAAACTATTCCGGACACTGTCACTCTGGTTCCAGAAGGGCGTCATGAGTTGACCACTGAAGGGGGCTTGGATGTTATTTTACTGCAAAATACGCTGAAGCAGAAGGTTGCCTTGCTGCAGCAGGCAGGGATTATTGTCAGCCTCTTCATCGAGCCCAACATTGAACAGATTAAAGCCACTCACAAGGTTGGTGCTGACGCTATAGAAATTCATACCGGGATGTACTGTGAGGTACAGACTCCAGGTGCGCGGCGTGAGCAGTTGGGACGGATCGAGTTGGCAATCAGTGCTGCTCGTAAACTTGGTCTTGGGATCAATGCCGGGCATGGACTCGATTATCGGAACATCGGGCCCGTGCTTGCTCTACCCGGTATTGAAGAATTTAATATCGGTCACAGTATTGTTTCACGTGCGTCTCTGGTAGGAATGGACAAAGCGGTGCGTGAAATGTTGGAATTAATGAGAGGGTAGGCTTTGGCGATCATCGGGATAGGGACCGACTTGGCTTGCAGTGAGCGGTTTCGGAAGTTCCTCGAACCAGGCAATAAAGTGTTGGAACGGATCTTCAGTCACGAGGAACGGCGCTATTCACTGCAAAAACGTGATCCGGTGCCACATCTGGCTGCCCGTTTTGCTGCCAAGGAAGCTTTTTTAAAAGCTTTGGGAACCGGTTTGCGAGATGGTTTGACCTGGCAACAGGTTTGTGTGGTGCTTGACTCCCTTGGTTGTCCGGCTCTTGAAATTTCTGGCCGTGCAGCTGAATTGATGGCTGCGCGTGGTGCCACCAAGGCTCATCTCAGTTATTCTCATGATGGAGATTACGCTGTTGCCACGGTTATTCTGGAGGATTGATGCGACTTTGCAGCGCCAGTGAAGTGATGGCTCTTGATCGGCATGCGATTGACCAGCTTGGTATTCCCGGTGTGGTGTTGATGGAGAATGCCGGACGCATTTGTAGTGATCTGTTTGCCAATGAATTTGCCGATTATTTTCCTGGTCCGGTGCTGGTTCTAGCCGGGCGTGGAAATAACGGTGGTGACGGCTATGTTATGGCTCGGATTCTCTCCGAGCGTGGTTGGCAGGTGACGACTCTGGTCCTGGGATCAGAAGATGCTATCTCTGGTGATGCCAGGGTGATGTTGAATATAATTCAAAAGCTGGGTCTTTCGATCAGTTTCGTTGAAGATATTCCTACCTTAAAGAATCGCTTTTCCGATGCCGCACCAGCCCTTATTATTGATGCGATATTCGGGACCGGGTTGAATTCTGATGTGCGCGGGTTGCAAGCAGAAGCGATAAGTTTTATCAATGAGTCAGCTGCAGCGGTATTGGCCGTGGATATCCCTTCAGGGGTTGATGGCTCTACTGGTAGGGTCTGTGGTCTTGCGGTGAAGTCCGATCTGACGGTGACCTTTGATCATGCTAAAATTGGTCATGGTAGCCAACCTGGCGCAATTTACGCCGGGAAGCTGAAGGTTGTTGATATCGGGATTCCCTTGACTGGCCGGAAAAATTTCTCCAGTAATGTCCACCTTCTGGATGAACTGGAAGTTCAGGCACTTCTTCCTGAACGCTCAGCTATGGGTCATAAGGGAAACTTCGGGCATCTGTTGGTGGTTGCCGGTTCGCCCGGAAAAACTGGTGCTGCAGCTCTGGCTGGAAATGCGGCAGTACGCAGTGGCTGTGGATTGGTCACGGTTGCCACACCGGCGGCAGTTCATGATATTATTGAGGTGAAGTTGACCGAAGCGATGAGCTGTCCTCTTGCCGATCAGGATGGTCTGCTCTCTTTGCAAGCACAGCTACCAATTGAGCAGTTGCTGGTTGAGCGGCAAGCTCTGGCAATTGGTCCCGGTTTAGGGCAAAGTGCCGATTTGGTTGAGCTGCTTAAGTTGCTGGTAACTTCTGCAGCAGTACCTATGGTTGTTGATGCTGATGGATTAAACCTGCTGGCCGGGCAGTTGGATTGCCTGCAAGGGCGTGGTGCTCAACCACTGATTATGACCCCCCATCCAGGAGAGATGTCTCGTCTGACTGGTTTGACAGTGAATGAAATTGAAGCGAATCGGTTTGAGATTGCGCAGAATTTTGCTGCTAAACATGGGGTTGTTTTATTGCTGAAGGGAGCACGTACGATCATCGCTGCACCTGACGGTCGGGTTAATATTAACTCAACCGGAAATGATGGCCTTGCCAGTGGTGGTAGTGGTGATGTGTTGACCGGTTTGATTGGTGGTTTATTAGCTCAAGGGATGGATGGTTTTTCTGCTGCAACTCTGGGTGCCTGGCTTCATGGGCGAGCAGCAGAATTGGTGGCTGATTTGTATGGAACTGCCGGAATGGCTGCGTCGGATCTTCTTCCGCAGCTGCCGCTTGCTCGACAACAACTCGTGAAAGGAACCTACTAATGCTGACTGCACGCGATATAATGACTAAAGAGATTGTTTCTGTCACGCAGGAAACCAGCTTGAAAGATTTGGCTAAGATATTTGTAGAAACCCGCTTTGGCAATCTGCCGGTTCTGGATGATGCAGGAAATCTGACTGGAATCATCAGTGAGACAGATTTGGTGGAGCAACATAAACCTCTCCACATTCCGACGGTTATGACCTTGTTTGATTGGGTCTTTACTTTCGGTAGTGAAAAACGCTTTAAGGAGGAAGTTGATCGGGTGACGGCCGCCACTGTTGGTGAGTTGTATAGTAAAGATCCGGTGACCTGCTCTCCTGATGCTACAATTCGAGAACTGGCAGGATTGATGAGCCAACATCGGGTCCATTTATTACCAGTTGTTGATGGCGGAAAAATGATTGGTGTGGTGGCTCGACTCGATTTGATCCGGGGGATGGAGGATTGATTTGAGTTCGTGGTCAGTTGTCAGTGGCGGAGAAGCGCAGACACTGGAATTTGGGATAAAATTGGGTCGGTTGCTACAGCAACCGACTTTAGTTCTATTGCAGGGGGATTTGGGGGCAGGCAAGACGGTTTTCGCCCGTGGGATTGCCCGTGGTCTGGGGGTGGATCCCCAGATTCCAATCACCAGCCCGACATTTACCCTGATGAATCATTATCGAGCCCGGCTTGATCTCTATCACTTTGATCTGTATCGCCTCTCTGCGCCTGATGAATTGGTTGAACTCGGTTTTGATGACTATGCTTATGGCTCAGGGGTGACTCTGGTTGAATGGCCGGAAAAACTGGACAATCCTGACACTCCGGGATTATGGGTTAATTTGAAACGTATTGGTGACGACAGCCGCGAAATATTTTTTTCCCCGCAGGGTGAAACCAATCGAGAGTTAATTATAATGTTGCAGGGAATTTGTACTTCTAATCAAGATAGTGATCTGTCCAAAGCGGAAGGGATGTAATCTGATGGGTGAAATTTTATTGTATGATACCACTTTGAGGGATGGGACTCAGGCTGAAGATATCTCATTTCAGGTTGAAGATAAGGTGCGGATTGCCAGGCGTCTGGATGAGTTGGGGATTGATTATATTGAAGGGGGGTGGCCGGGATCAAACCCGAAGGACATCACGTTTTTTCAGGCGATCCAGCATGAGACTCTTCAACATAGTAAAATTGCAGCTTTTGGTTCAACCCGCCGGGCCAGGGTGACTCCTGCTGAAGACAATAACATTCAAATGCTGATTGAAGCTAAACCGGATACGGTCACCATTTTTGGTAAAACCTGGGATTTTCATGTTCGTGAGGCATTGCGGATTTCTCTGGAACAAAATCTGGAGTTGATAAATGACTCTCTGGTTTATCTCAAGGAGCGGGTTGGTGAGGTTATTTACGATGCCGAACATTTTTTTGATGGCTATAAGGCTGATCCTGAATATGCGCTGAAGACTTTGCAAGCTGCAGCTGATGCCAATGTCGATTGTATTGTCCTCTGTGATACCAATGGTGGGACCCTTCCCCATGAATTCCCTGCGATTATGGCAGCGGTGCAGAAAGCTGTAGCGACACCGCTTGGTATCCATGCCCATAATGATAGCGACTGTGCGGTGGCAAATTCACTGATGGCGGTCGATTGTGGTGCAGTTCACGTACAGGGGACAATCAATGGGTTTGGTGAGCGTTGCGGTAATGCCGATCTCTGCTCAATTATTCCATCATTAAGTTTAAAGATGGGGTGTGAGTGCCTGGGGGAGGGTAAATTGGTTACTTTACGCAGTGCCTCCCGATATGTTTATGAGTTGGCGAATCTGACCCCGAACAAACATCAGCCCTATGTTGGTAATTCTGCTTTTGCCCATAAAGGGGGGGTCCATGTCTCAGCTATTCAGCGTCACCCTGAAACCTATGAGCATATTCGTCCAGAATTGGTGGGAAATCAGACCCGTGTTTTGGTCTCAGACCTGTCAGGTCGTTCCAATA
>JAOZMV010000139.1 GCA_029934095.1 Desulfuromusa sp.
ACTGGGTTCTTTGCCAGCGGGTCAGGTTGGAATAAACCTCTTTTTTCAGCTTATCTGCCTTTTTCTCAAGCTTTTTTATGTCGCTGGAAAAATCAACATTATCGGTTGAATACTCGCGTAATTCGCCAATTTTTGTTTCCAGATCGGCAATTGGCTGTTCAAAATCAAGGTATTTGTTCATCTAAATTCTCCCTGTCCGGCAACGGACACTGGTCACTGTCTTTACAATTAATTCTTAAAAACAACCCACAATAAATCTTCGGAGCATAGAGGTCAAGTATGACAACTATTCAAAATTCATCACCTCATAACCAAATAGTTCCTCAGTAGCAGCCATAGCTTCATCGGTCGCCGCCATTTTCAACTGATCCGGTAAAGTGATAATGGTTTCACTGCGATTCGGAATAATGATGTGCAGCTGTACAGCACAATTGCCCCGATAGCGCTGCACAACCCCCTTAAGCTGTCGCATCTGCATCTCATCCAGCCCCGGAGTCGTTAATTTGATATGCACCAACTTGGCCAGCGTTTCTTTGACATCACGCAATAGAGCCACATCTGTTGCTAATATTTTACAAGCCTCTTCCCCGACATCCAGTTCGCCACTGACCAACAATGGATCTTCACCTTTCAGGAGCTCCATTGCGACGCTATAAACTTCCGGAAAGACAATAACTTCAACCGAGCCACTCAGGTCTTCAAGGGTGATAAATGCCATCCGATCACCTTTCTTGGTGATCAACTCTTTCACTCCCGAAACGATACCACACACACGCACCTGCTCTTTATCGGTACGCTCCGACAATCCGGCCGCTTCGCAGGTGGCAAAACGTTTAATTGAGTCACTATAGCGTGCCAGAGGATGGCCGGTCACATAAAAACCCAGCGCCTCTTTTTCGTAACTCAACAGGTTTTTTTCGTCCCACTCCTCGACATCAGGGAGATCTCCATAGCTGTGGCCACCGGCAGATAAAATTTCCTGGGTGCCAAATAGAGAATCCTGCCCCGATTCCTGTTCACGCTGTAACCGCTGACCAATTTCCATCGACTCTTCAAGAGCAGTGAGAAATTGAGCACGCTTACCACCCAAGGAATCAAACGCACCACATTTAATCAGGGCTTCCACAACCTTCTTATTCACTTTACGCAGGTCAACACGCTCACAAAAATCCTGCAAAGAGAGAAACTGCTTATCTTTACGGACCAGTTGAATCGAATCAAGAGCGGCAGAACCAACCCCTTTAACCGCACCAAGACCAAAACGCATAACCTCATCAGCAACGGTAAAAGAACGCTCAGAAGCGTTGATATCAGGAGGCTGAACCTTGACTCCCATGGCACGGACTTCACTGATATTTTTAATCACCTTGTCAGTGTTTTCCATGTCTTCGGTCAACAGCGCGGCCATAAATTCAACCGGATAATGGGCTTTAAGGTAAGCGGTCTGATAGGCGATTAACGCATAGGCTGCCGAATGGGATTTATTGAAACCATAGGCGGCAAACTTTTCCATCAGATCAAAAACCGCTTCCGCTTTTTTCAGGTTCAGATTGTTTTCAGCCGCTCCAGCAAGGAAAACTTTCTTCTGCTTGGCCATCTCTTCGGCTTTTTTCTTCCCCATTGCCCGGCGTAACAAATCGGCAGCGCCCAGACTGTACTTTGCCAGAGTCTGGGCAATCAGCATCACCTGTTCCTGATAGACAATAACCCCGTAAGTATCTTTGAGGATCGGTTCAAGCTGGGGAAAATCATACCTGAACTTCTCGGTCCCATGCTTTCGCTTTATAAATGAATCGACCATTCCTGAGCCTAGCGGTCCGGGACGGTACAACGCCACCATTGCAATCAAGTCCTCAAAACAGTTCGGCTTGAGTTTGACCAGGTACTCCTTCATGCCACTTGATTCAAGCTGAAACACCCCGGTCGTTTCACCCCGGCTAAGCAACTCAAAGGTCTTCTTATCGTCAATGGGAATGAGTCGCAGATCAAACTCTGAATCCTTCCCTTCACGAATGATACGAACTGCGTTTTCAATCACCGTCAGGGTTTTTAAGCCGAGAAAATCAAACTTGACCAGTCCGATTTTTTCAACATAACTCATCGGGTATTGAGTCACCTGCCCCCCCAACTTTGGATCAACATACAGGGGGAGATATTCGGTGAGTGGTTTAGGGGTGACCACAACCCCCGCAGCATGGGTAGACGCATGCCGGGTCAAACCCTCAAGAGCCAGGGAGATCTTCACCAGCTCTTTGATCTTGGGATCCTTTTCAATCAGAGCTTTTAATTGGGGTTCCTGAACAATCGCCTGACTTAAATTAATCCCAAGGACATTGGGGACAAGTTTGGCAATTCTATCAACCTCCCCATAGGGGATATTTAATGCCCGGCCAACATCCCGCAGGGCTCCTTTCGCCAACATGGTCCCAAAGGTGATGATCTGAGCAACATTCTCTGCTCCATATTTCTGCCGAACATACTCAATAACCCGCTCGCGGCCGTAGATACAAAAATCGACATCGATATCAGGCATTGATACCCGTTCCGGGTTCAAAAATCTTTCAAACAGGAGATTATAAGGAATTGGATCAATATCGGTAATCCGGAGAGCATAAGCAACCAGACTTCCAGCAGCAGAGCCGCGACCTGGTCCAACCGGGATACCTTGATCTTTCCCCCAATTGATAAAATCGGCAACGATCAAAAAATAGCCGGGGAACCCCATCTGCTTAATACATGTCAGCTCCTCCTCCAGACGATCTTGATAAACTTGAAGATCTTCCTCACTCAGATCACGAAGTCTGCGAATTTCACCCAAACGTTCTTCAAACCCAGACCGGCTTTGCTCTTCAAGAACATCATCAAGTGTTTTATCTGCTGGTTTTTCGTACTGTGGAAAATGATAAGTGTCAAAATCAAGTGTAAGGTTACAGCGTTCAGCAATCTGAATAGTATTGGTAATCGCCTCCGGTTGATCCGGGAACATCTGAATCATCTCTTGCGGCGACTTGACATAGAATTCGTCATTGGGGAAGCGCATGCGGTTCGGATCGTCCATGGTCTTACCGGTCTGAATACAGAGCAGTATTTCATGAGCGAGTGAATCTTCACGGGATAGGTAGTGACAATCGTTGGTCGCCACCAGAGGCAACCCCAACTCTTCTGAAATCGTGATAAGACCAGCATTTGCCTTGGCTTGTTCCGGTAAATAATTTTCCTGCAATTCAAGATAGAAACGCTGCTCATCAAAAATCTGTGACATCTGGGTGGCACGTTGCAACGCTTCTTCGGGATGATTGAGATTAATCAGCGTCGGCAACTCACCGCCAAGACAGGCAGACAGGGCAATCAGCCCTTCATTATGTTGAGCCAAAAGCTCCCAATCGATCCGTGGTTTATAATAAAACCCCTCACGATAAGCGGCAGAGACCAGGTGACAGATATTTTTATAGCCAATCTGATTCATACAGAGCAGCACCAGATGGTAGGAAGCCTCCGATGATCCCCGGGCGTTCCCTTTGGTAAAACGAGAACCCGGGGCAACATAAACTTCACAACCAATGATCGGCTTGATTCCTGCGCTCATTGCCTTAGTATAAAATTCAATGGCACCAAACATATTGCCATGATCAGTGACAGCAATTGCGGGCATCTTGAACTCTTTCGCCCGGGTGACCAGTTCATCCAGTTTTATCGCCCCATCGAGGAGACTATATTGACTGTGCAAATGGAGGTGGACAAAATTTGAATGTTCCATAAGTAACTGTTATCCAAAGGAAATATTGATAAAAATAACCGGGAGAGGAAATAGCAACTCTTTGTAGAGAGTGAATCGGCATCCAGTCAATGACATTATCATCGCTGCAGTTGACGGGTCAATAACTCTTCAGATGCGAACCATCAGCTGATGGTTCTGAAGCTTGATTTACACCTTTTTTATCAGGTAGACTGTTTTTTAAACTTGTCAATAGCGATAAATCGACACAAAGGAACCCAATGCGCATTGAATCTGATCTCAAACTCGGCTTTAAAGATGTCCTCATCCGTCCGAAACGATCAACCTTGAAAAGTCGCTCCCAGGTCAACCTGGAGCAAAGTTTCACATTTTTACACAGTCAACGCAAATGGAGTGGAACTCCGGTCATAGCTGCCAATATGGACACTGTTGGAACCTTTGAACTGGCAGAAGTCCTTGCCGATTTCGGGCTACTGACCGCCATCCACAAACATTATACTCTGCAGGAGTGGAAGACTTTTCTCAACAACCAGGAAGATACTGTTTACCAGCGGATTATGGTCAGCACCGGCACTGCTGAACCTGACTTCACTCATCTCAAAAATATTTTAGCGCAGCATCCCAATCTTGAATTCATCTGTATTGATGTCGCTAACGGATACGCTGAGTCGTTCGTTGAGTTTGTCATGAGATGTCGTGACAGCTTTCCTGACAAAACAATTGTTGCAGGTAACGTGGTCACCGGGGAAATGGTCGAAGAATTACTCCTCTCTGGAGCAGACATCGTTAAAGTCGGTATCGGACCAGGTTCGGTTTGTACTACCCGGGTAAAAACCGGGGTTGGCTACCCACAGCTTTCTGCTGTCATTGAATGTGCCGATGCAGCTCACGGTTTAGGTGGTCGCATCATCTCAGATGGTGGCTGTGTCAGTGCCGGGGATGTCGCCAAAGCCTTTGGTGGTGG
>JAOZMV010000140.1 GCA_029934095.1 Desulfuromusa sp.
ACGTGTCGATGATTTTGATACCTGTGTAGAGTGGTGTATGGACGAAGTCACGCGACGTAATCGGTGGAGAGGGTGCCTCAAGATTTTGCCATACGGTGGAAGATGGCGCATCTTCACCATCGAGTGGTGCTCCCAGTGGATCAATAACCCGTCCAAGCAGGGCGTCACCCACCGGTATGCTCAGGCGGTGCCCAGTCAGTAGAACCGGAATTCCAGCAGTCAGAGCCTCTGTCTCGTGCAATAATATTGCGCCAATACGATCCTCAGTCAGATCAAAGACGATGGCACGGCTGCCATCATCGAAAGCAAGAATATCGTCTATTGATGCAGAAGGTAGCCCTGTAAGCCAGGCGATACCATCACCGACAGACAGGACACTACCCCGTTCGTTTATCCGCAGCTCCGATTTGTAATCCTTAAGCCATGCGGCCTGCCGTGCCAGCGGACTGTTGGGCTCTCTATTGTTTAGTAGCATAGGCAAACTCTGTAAAACCTTTGAGCTCATCGCGTATATTTGTGTGTAGAATCCATGCCCCAATCATAATATTCAGACCAGCCAAAAGGTCGGAGTGTTGTTCATACAGGACAGGGACAGCCAACCCCGACATCTTGGTGAGTGCTTTTTCAAGAGTTTTCTGCTGAATATCTGTCAATGGGTAGGCACTGGCGACCGTGATGGTTTTGGTTTTCTCACTCCATTGGGTATTGAGTGCCGCTACTTGATCAGCGGAGAGATTGGAAAGGTTATCTACCAGCAAGTCAAACAGGCGCTCTTCTAACTCGGGCCCAGCCGCCCGGGTCAGTAACCGGGTGGCAAATTGTGCACTCTGTTGTAACGCATTGTATTCAATGGCACGTGCGGTTTTGGTCCGCAACCGTGATTCTGCAACCTGGGATTTTTCCCGTTCCTGTTCCAGCGATATTTGCAGACTTTTTATTTTCTGTACGCGCTCTTCATTGAGTTCTTGAGCGAGGGTCGCTCTGGCCTGTTGGCGTTCGTGTTCCCAATCTACCAGCCGGTTTTCGTACTCTGTTTTTAGCGTGTTCGCCTCATCATGAAGTTGCTGAGCCTTGGCCAGGCGATCTTCAATTCCAGCACGACGTCGGGCAATCACATCCAGGATTGGTTTATAGAGAAAGTGCTTCAAAATCCAGACTAGAACCAGGAAGTTGATAATTTCAAGTAAAAAAGTAGACCAATTCAGTTCCAAAATATTATTCCTTTATGTTGGTCGTCATTGTTTATTTTTCGGTTCACTCTACTTAACGAGATATTCCAGCAACGGATTGCGAAACAGCACGATGAGTACGATGACCAGAACATAAATGGCCAGAGATTCAATCATGGCCAGACCAATAAACAGGGTTCGCATAATGGAATGCTCCGCTTCGGGTTGGCGGGCGAGGGCATCCATGGAGCGACTGATGGACCAGCCCATGGCGATGGCGGGTGCCATCGCACCAATTGCGATACCGAGCACCGCAGCAACCGTGGAAGCCAGAACAAAAACTGATAAGTCAGGCATGAGAATCTCCTTGTTTGTTTTCGTGCGGTTTATGTGATTGTATTCCGCCTGCAACGTAGATAAGTGCCAGCATGCCAAAGATATAGGCTTGCACCAAAGCCTCGACGATGTGGAGCATCAGGATCGGTACGGGAGCCAGAAAGCCAGCCACCAGCAGGATCAACAAAGCCGCCATCTCCAAACTCATCATATTGCCGAATAAACGCACCGCCAGCGCAACGGTACGGGTGATTTCGCTGATGAGATTAAATGGCAGCAGAATCGGGCTCGGGGAGAGATAATGTCGCAGATATTTTTTCACCCCCTGGATGCGGATACCGAACCAGTGGGTTGAGATAAACACGGTTATAGCCAGTGCAGCAGTTGCGGACAGATCCTGCGTGGGGGCGTGTACGCCGGGGATTAGACTACTGAGATTTGCTATGACCAGAAAGATCCAGAGGCTGCCGATAAACGGCATGATCCGTTGAGCATGTTGCGTATCAACCGCAGCGACGGCATCCTCAATACTGGAGACGATACCCTCAGTCGCTGTTTGTAGCGGCCCGGGATCAATGTGCAGTTGGCGCGTGATCAGCCATGAACAGATCCAGATAAGTCCCATAATCACCCAGGTGGTCACTACGGTTGTGGTGATCATAAGGGGACCCAACTGGATAAGTAGGTTTTGCTCATTCATGGCATCACTCTTTTATGAATAGATATACGTTTATTGCTCCAATCATGATACCGACAAAGATCAGACTCATTGTCCAACGCACTGAATAACCTGTTACAAGACTATCAAGCCAGCGGCCAAGATAGGCACCGCCCACCATTGGTAATATGAATAACAGACCGAGAGTCCCCATATAAACTGTTTGTCCGAGCAGGGTAGGCCGCTCCTGTTCAGCTTTTTTCATTCTTTGTGCCTGACGTCTGGCCTGCTTTTCCAGATCTTTCTCTGGCCTCATGACAGTGACCCTGTTCCCTTGCGACTCATTTCCCACAGGTGTTTGAGGACTTCTTCTTCCATGTGGGATAGACTTTCTTTGGTGTTCTGCAGTTTTTTCTCCTCCTCAATTAATTGCTGCTGTAAGGCCTGACTGATATGCATATAGTCATCATCTCTCAGGTAGTGCCGCGTGCTCAGTGTCAGCACATTGTCACAGAAATACAGCACTGCTCCCGGTAAGGCCAGATATTGCCAATCCTCATTTTCAACCCGGAATCGGGCTAAACCGACGAGTAATGAAGTCATAAAACGTGCATGGTCAGCAAGAATTCCAAAGCTACCGGAGGTGTCTTCACCGACAAAGGAACCGACCTGGTTGATGACTTCAGCGTGGGTCGCATCCTGAAGTTGCAGAGTAAAGAACTTCATGATGCGACCTCTTCCATAGCTCCACGCATATAACAGTGATCCTCCGGTGTCTGGTCGTGCTGCCCCAGCAGGAAGGCTTCACAATCGAACAGGGTGTGTTCCAGTGGTACTGAAGCCCCTTTGATGCCGGTGTGGGAAGCGGTGGCCCAGAATGGCTGGGTGAGGTAGCGTTGGAGCTTTCGTGCCCGCATGACAATTTTCTGATCTTGGGGGGATAATTCCTCCACCCCCAACATGGTAATAATATCTTCTAACTCACGATAACGTGCCAAGTGCTCCCGGACTCCCTCTGCAATCGTGTAATGGCGCGTTCCTAAAGTGTGGCGATCCATCAGCTTGCTACCTGATTGAAGCGGATCTACTGCGGGATATATCCCCTTGCCGGCTTGGGCACGCGACAGAATGATGGTTGTATCCAGGTGGTTCAGAATAGTGCTGACAGCAGGATCTGTCATGTCATCTGCCGGGACGTAGACCGCCTGTACCGATGTGATAGAACCTTGTCGGGTCGATATAATCCGATCCTGTATCTCCGCCACCTCGGTCGGGAGGGTGGGCTGATAACCGACGGTGGCTGGCATGCGCCCGAGTAAACTGGAGACTTCACTGCCTGCCTGGACGAAGCGGAAGATGTTATCGACAACAAACAGCACCTCCTTTTGCAGCGTGTCACGCAGGTACTCAGCATAAGTCAGGGCAGAGAGCCCGACTCGAAAACGCACCCCGGGGGACTCATCCATCTGGCCAAATATCATCAGGGTCTGTGGCAGGACCCCTGCTTTGCGGATCTCATGCCACAGTTCATGACCTTCACGGATTCGTTCACCCACCCCGGCAAATACTGATACCCCTTTGTGTAGGGTGGCGACCGCATGCATGAATTCCATGATTAATACTGTTTTGCCCACCCCGGCACCGCCGAATAAGCCGGTTTTTCCACCCTTGACAAAAGAGCAGAGCAGGTCGATGACCTTGATCCCGGTTTCAAGTACCTCGCTGGCCCCCACCGACTGATAAATTGGTATCTGCTTCTTATGGATGTTACGAAATTCGCGGGGTGATAGAGCAACGCCATCATCTAGCGGTTCACCGAAGACATTTAATAGTCGCCCTAAACAATCTGGTGCGACGGGAACATGCAGTGGCGCCCCACTGTCATAAACAGCCATGCCCCGGTGTAGACCCGTACTGCGATGCAGGGTGATGGCACGTACACGGTGTTCATCAAGATGTTGCAAGACCTCAAACAGGTAAGTTTCATGATCAAGGTTGGTGTACAAAGCTTGATGCATAGCCGGCAATGTATCGCAGTCGATGACTGCTACTGGCCCATGGACCTCCGCGATAAATCCAATGGGGGGCTGGCCTATATTCTTCTCGTGTGACATCTTCAACATATGTTTAAGTATATAACTAAAAATCAAAAATTCTACTCAGAACCAGCATGTTTCAGCTAAATCAAGCACCTGTTTTCTTAAAAGACTGAAGTCAACGCATTAGAAAAAAATGATGCCTGGAAAGTAATCATAGTTAATTTGCTCCTCCAGCATGTAGTGACAAACAGCACGATCAAGATACGTGTTTGGTAGAGAAGACCTAAATTATGTTCTGTCGAAAAGTCTTGAACCATTCCTGCGACTGTGATAAAAGCTATTGTTTCGTCTGGGCTCATTGGGGGCCCGGGCTGTCCTTGTTCCGGGTTAGTGTCCGGGGCTGTCAATCCTAGAGGAGATACACTGATGAGAAATTATGAATCACTCTACATTATCCATC
>JAOZMV010000141.1 GCA_029934095.1 Desulfuromusa sp.
GCGGCAGGAGGGTTGGCATATTCCAATTTCTCCCGGATGCCCGCCAGGGCGACAACGGCCAGAAAAAAACCTCCTCCGGCACCGATGCCGTAGGCGACACTTTCAGTAAAAGTATAATTACGCTCCACCATGAATAAAGAGGCGCCGAGGATGGCGCAGTTGACCGTCAGCAGGGGCAGAAATATCCCCAGGGTGTTGTAGAGCGCCGGTACGAAGCGGTCAAGAACCATTTCCAGGATCTGGACGGTAGCGGCAATGATGGCGATATAGGTGAGCAGGCCCAGGAAAGTCAGGTCGATGTCGCCAAAGCCCGCCCAGGCGAAGGCGCCGGGTTTGAGTATATAGCTGAGAATGAGGTTGTTGAGGGGGACGGTGATAATCTGCAGCACCAGCACGGCGCTTCCCAGTCCCACGGCTGCCTTGACCTGCTTTGAAATGGCGAGGAAGGTGCACATTCCCAGAAAAAAGCTCAGCGGCAGATTTTCCAGGAATATGGAGCGAAGAATTATATCAAAATGATGTCCCATCACTCTTTCTCCTGCTGTTCAGGATCAAGGGTCCGAATGACCCAGATAATCGTGGCGATGATGAAAAAACCGCTGGCCGGCAGCACCAGCATGCCGTTTCTTATATACCAGCCGCCATTGGTGGTAAGTTGCAGGATCTCAACGCCGAACAGCGTTCCGGCCCCGAAGAGCTCACGAATGAAGGCGACCAGCATCAGGATCAAACTGTAGCCCAGGCCGTTGCCTATGCCGTCCATGAAACTGGCCACGGGCGGGTTGCTCATGGCGAAGCCTTCGGCCCGGCCCATGACGATACAGTTGGTGATGATCAGCCCCACAAAGATAGAGAGCTGTTTTGAGAGTTCGAAAAAGAAGGCCTTAAGGATCTCATCCACAAGGATAACCAGGGTGGCGATAATGGTAATCTGGATGCCGATGCGGACACTGTTGGGTATCTGGAAGCGGACGATGCTGATGGTGAGGCTGGAAAAGGCGGTCACCAGCGTCAGGCAGATGGACATCACCAGCGCCGTCGCCATCTGTCCCGTGACTGCCAGGGCCGAGCAGATGCCCAGGACCAGCAAAGCGATGGGGTTGCGTTTCAGGATCGAATTTGTCAGCAGTTGAATATTTGTGTCAGCCATCTATCCTTCCTCCATTTTCCCTCAGCCGGGTCAGAAATGGTTTAAAACCGTGCTCGCCGAACCAGAAGGTGATGATGTCGTCAACGCCCTGGATTGTGAGTGTCGCTCCCGACAAGCCGTCGACATGGTGGATCGCCTCTTCCTGGCCCTTTTTCTGACCGACGACGAGGGCCTCTTCATTGGACTGGTTGTAGATTTTTTTGCCCTGCCAGCCCGACTGCCAGCGGCGGTTTTCTATCTCTCCGCCAAGACCTGGCGTTTCGCCGTGTTCGTAAAAGGAGATGCCGCTGACGGTACTCATATCGCCCTCGATGGCAATATAGCCGTAAAGGGTGGACCAGAGCCCCTTGCCCCGTATGGGGAGGATGACCCGGCGCACGGTGTCGTTGTCCGTAACCAGATAGACACGGGAGTACCTCTCTATTCCGCGAATCCCCGCGATGTCCTCAGCCTTTGTAAGCGGCCGACCCAACTCCTCGCTCAGGGCGGCCTTGAGCTGATCAAATCCCTCCGGGGAAACGGTATCGACAGAGACAAAGGTACCGCTTTTCAGGTCGACAATCCGGGTCTCTATATTGCCGAAGAGATCGGCTACGGTCCTGGTGCTGTCGTAGAGTCCCGCGGCTATCAGAATATTCTTCTTCCGGTCCTGCTGCTGGTTTTTTTCCTGCAGCGGACGTAGGCCCACCGCCGCGCTCCCGACCAGAAGCGAGCAGAAAAAGGCCAGGATCAGGACTGAATAATAAGGTTTGTAGGCGGTTATATCAGCCATGACGCAGCATTCTCCTCTTGACGTTGGCCTGGATGACAAAATGGTCAAACAGCGGGGCAAAAACGTTTCCAAGTAGAATTGCCAGCATCACTCCTTCCGGGTATGCCGGGTTCGCCACCCGGATAAGGATGGCGAGAACGCCGATGAGGAGGCCGTACATCCACTGGCCCTGCGGTGTATGAGCCGCTGAAACCGGGTCGGTGGCCATAAAGACCAGACCAAAGGCAAAGCCGCCAAGGACCATCTGGTAATGGACCGGAATGCCGTTAAACGGATTTGCCGGGTCAGCCAGGAAAAAGAACAGCAGGGAGCAGACCACGCCGCCGATCAGCATGGAGGCCATTATCCGCCAGGAAGCGATGCCGGTGATAAGCAGAAGTACCGCGCCGAAGAGACAGGCGAGGGTTGAGGTCTCTCCCATGGAGCCGGGAATGGTACCGATGAATGCCTGAGCCCAGGTGAAATCAACGTTCTGCATGGCCTGGCTCGCCGAGACGGCTTCACCGATCTGGGCCAGGGGAGTGGCGGAGGTGACGCCGTCTACGGCAACCCATACCTCATTCCCCGACATCTGGGCGGGGTAGGCGAAATAGATAAAGGCCCGGGCGGCGAGGGCGGGGTTCATGAAATTCAAGCCGACACCGCCAAACGCCTCCTTGGCAAAGATGACACCGAAGCTGATACCCACCGCAGCCTGCCATAGCGGAATCGTCGGCGGCAGGGTCAGGGTGAAGAGCAGGCTGGTGACGAGAAAGGCCTCGGATATTTCATGCCCGCGGATAAGGTTGAAAAGGCCCTCCCAGACGCTGCCGACGACCACAATGACGAGATAGATGGGCAGGAAGTAGAGGGCGCCGTGGACAAAGTTGGCAATAAAGCTCTCCGGTGAGCAGCCGATAACGGCCATGATCTCCCCCCTCCATCCGGGTGGAGAGGTGATGTTCAGGGACTGGAGGGCGAGGTTAGTCTGATAGCCGGTGTTCCACATGGCCATGAAGGTGCAGGGGATAAGGGCGATGATGACGATGACCATGATGCGCTTGAAGTCGATGGCATCACGGACATGGGGGGCGGTGTCGGTGGTACCGCTTGCACCGAACAGAAATGAATCGGTGGCTTCAAAGAGCGGATAGTACTTTTCCAGTTTGCCGCCCTTGCGAAACAGCGGTTCTATTTTCTGCAGGAAGGTATCGAGTATCTTCATCTTCAGCCCTCCAGTTCTATTTCTGTGAGGACCCGGCGCAGCATAGGGCCGAAATCGCATTTCCCCGGGCAGACAAAGGAGAGCAGGGCAAGATCTTCTTCGATCAGCTCCAAGGCGCCGAGATTGCGCGCCTTTTCGGTGTCACCCACGGCTATGCTTTTTAGCATGGCGAGTGGAATAATATCAAGCGGCATGACCCGGTCATAACTGTCCACAGGGTAGATAACCCGTTTACCCCCCCAGAGGGCGGTGTTCATCGCAAATCTTCGTGCTCTGTCCAGTGCCGAGCTGAAGATCGGAAGGATGGAAAACCGGCGGACTCCGAGGCTTACCCAGCTGAAAAGGCCGCGACCACTGCCCTCATGGAGTACCGCTACCTGGTGGTGGTACCTTCCGAGAAAACGGTGATAGCCGTTGACCTCGCGGCCGTCAAGGATCGATCCGGAGATGACCCTGGCAGGTGTGGTGACCAGCTCGCCGCTGCATATCTCATCTATGTCGGCGCCAATGCGGGTTCTGATGAGCCGGGGATTTTTTACCGCCGGTCCGCCAAGGGCAATGATTTTTTCCGTCAGCAGGTGGCCGGTTTGAAAGAGATGACCGATGGCGATGACATCCTGATAGTCGATATGCCAGACGATACGGGTCTCTGACGCCTGGTCGAGCATGTGAATGTGGGTGGAGGGCAATCCTGCCGGGTGTGGCCCGGAAAACTGCGCGACCTCGATGCCTGGAGGCGACTGGAGATCAACCGTTGAACCGGCCCTGAGGCAGAGATATGTCGGCTGATCATTCATTCCGTCAAGAATGGTGAGGCCGGTGGAAAAGGCCTCCTTGTATTCGGCGATGATGACATCCGGGTCGGCGCCAAGGGGGCGGCTCTCCATGGCGGTGATGAACAGGGAGGCAGGCGATGAGGCGAGTTCGGGTACCTTGCCGAAGGGCCGTGTCCTGAAAGCGCTCCATACTCCCGACTCCTGAAGTATGGAGCGGATTTCCGTGCTTTCGTACTCCTCGGCAGGTTTTCCCTGAGGGTTGAGGAAGGAGATATACTCATCTTCTTCAATCTCGATGACCACGGATTCAAACTTTCTTTTGGCGCCGCGATTGATTGAGAGAACGGTTCCGGTCGCCGGGGATGTATACCTGATCCCCTTGGTTTTCTTGTCGACAAAGAGGAGCTGGCCTGTCTTTACTCTCTCCCCCTCGGCGACCTCCATGGTCGGTTTCATGCCGATGTAGTCATCACCGATTAGCGCGACCTTTTCCACCGGCCCGGCATCCTCCACTATCTGCCGCGGTTCGCCCGTCACTGGGACATCAAGTCCCTTTTTCAACTCAAATGTTTTCATCGTCTATGAAAAAATCCTTTGCTGAATACGTTTTGAGATCTTTTCCTATTTAGAATCCTCACAGCCGGAAAGGGATTTCAGCAGCCTGCTTGTGTACGCCTAGCATGAATATGAACTCATGGGATGAAAGTCCCCTGTTGGAAGCCCCCAGAAAACCCTGTTATGAGTATGACGTTA
>JAOZMV010000142.1 GCA_029934095.1 Desulfuromusa sp.
CGGCGTTCAATGGTGATTACTGAGGAAGAGAAAAAGGTCACCGCCTATCACGAAGCGGGACACGCCCTGGTCTCTCTGCTGACCCCGGGATCAGACCCGGTTCACAAGGTGTCAATTATCCCGCGCGGTCGCGCTATGGGTGTCACCATGTATCTCCCCGCGGAAGAAAAATACAGTGAAACGGCAAAAGGATTACATATTCGTATCCGCTCATTACTTGGTGGCCGGATTGCCGAGGAGTTGACCTTTGAATCGGTGACCAGTGGCGCCAGTAATGATCTCGAACGGGTCACCGCCATTGCTCGTAAGATGGTTTGTGAATGGGGTATGAGTGAGAAGATCGGACCGATGGCTTTTGGTGAAAAAGAGGGTGAGGTCTTTCTTGGTCGCGATATGGGACATATGAAGAATTACAGTGAAGCGACTGCTATGGATATCGACAATGAAATCCGCAGAATCGTTAACGAAAACTATGAAATAACACGTAAATTGCTCAAAGGTCATCAACAGCAGCTGATCGACTTGTCGGAACTGATATTAGAGAAGGAAACTCTGGAGAGCTCAGAAATACTTAATGCCGCTTTCCCCGATGGGGTTCCTGATTACTTGAAGCCAAAAGTTGTAGCTCCTGTGGAAGAAGAAGTGAAGCCGGAAGATAACTTCAGTTTTGAAAGTGGTACGAGCGCTACCGACGTTGCTGCTGAGGCGGATAACAAGGGAACTGAAAAGGTTGAACCGGCTGTCGAGACGACAGCTGGCGAGTCCGAGGCAGATGCCGAAACCAAGAAGGACGAGACTCCTGAGTCGTGAGTTATATAAGGGGGCAGCAACTGTCAGGACGGGACTGCCAACTTGATCTGACCCAACCCTGCATCATGGGGGTATTGAATATCACCCCGAATTCTTTCTCTGATGGTGGTCAGTATCTGAATACAGAGATGGCAGTACAACAGGGTCTGGTCATGCAGCAAGAGGGGGCTGCGATTCTCGATATCGGTGGTGAAAGTACTAAGCCCGGTTCCTTTCCGGTTTCAGCTGAGGAAGAATTGGCACGGGTTATTCCGGTCATTGAGGGGCTTCGGCAGGAGACGGACCTGCCTCTTTCCATCGATACCAGCAAGGCTCTGGTTGCGCAACAAGCGATTGCCGCTGGAGCTAACTATATTAATGATATCAGTGGTCTGAATTTTGATCCGGAAATGTCTACGGTTGCTGCTGAAACGGGTGCCGGTTTGTTTCTGATGCATACCCGTGGTCGTCCAGAGGTTATGCAGCAGCAGACGGAGTACCAGAATCTTCTCGCAGAAGTTATCTCCAGTTTACAACGGAGTATTGGTCTGGCTTTGGCAGCCGGGGTTGAGCGTTGCCGGTTGGCGGTTGATCCGGGTATTGGTTTCGGGAAAAGTGTTTTAGGGAATCTCGATTTGCTACGGCATCTGGATCAATTACAGCAGCTTGATTGTCCGGTTTTGCTGGGAACTTCAAAAAAGAGTTTCCTCGGGGTGATTCTTGATCAGGCTGACCCG
Source organism: Desulfuromusa sp. (assembly GCA_029934095.1). Taxonomy (GTDB): domain Bacteria; phylum Desulfobacterota; class Desulfuromonadia; order Desulfuromonadales; family Geopsychrobacteraceae; genus Desulfuromusa. The sequence goes on from JAOZMV010000142.1 coordinate 1,527, forward strand.
CAGGAACGTCTTTTTGGAACTCTGGCCACGATAGTTGCCGGGGTGAGTCAGGGCGTTCAGATCTTTCGGGTTCACGATGTCCGTCCGGCGCGGGAAGCTGCATTGGTTGCCTGGGCGATTCGGGAGCAGCAACTTCCTTAATCTATTCTGTTAATGTTTTGTACATTGATTCTATAAAGTAACTTTCGCACGGTGGCTGCAATGTTAGATGTCTTCACAAATATCCGGCTTCTCGATATTCTGGACATTGGTATTGTTGCCTTTATTATTTACCGGATTATTCTCCTGATCAAAGGGACCCGTGCGGTTCAAATGCTGCTTGGCCTGGCGGTTATCCTTGCCCTCTATATGGCCTCCCGAGTTGGGGACTTACATACCCTTAACTGGTTTCTCAGTAATTTCCTCTCCTCCATTATCCTCGTCATTGTAGTTATTTTCCAGAACGATATACGCCGGGCGTTGATGCATGTCGGCAGGAACCCTTTTTTTGGTGGGATGAGTATAGATGAGGAGTCTGTCGCGATTGATGAGCTGGTGAAGGCCAGTGTTGCTCTGGGGAGTCGTAAAATTGGTGCACTGATTGCTATTGAACGGGAAAATGGCATCAAGGATATCCTTGAATCAGGGACTGCTATTGATGCACGTGTCTCTTGTGAGCTGATTCGCTCAATTTTTATGCCTTCTTCTCCACTTCACGATGGCGCTCTGGTGGTGCAGCAGGGTCGTTTGTCCCTGGCCGGATGTTTTTTACCCTTGAGTCGGGGTCTTGATCTGACTAAAGATTTAGGGACTCGCCACCGGGCAGCTGTGGGTCTGACTGAACTGGCAGATGCTGTGGTCATTGTTGTTTCTGAAGAGACGGGCAATATTTCTGTGGCGGTCAATGGTGGAATGACCCGAAATCTCGATGCGGCCAGTTTGAAAAAAGTTCTCGGACGATTAATGGAGCCACGTAAGGTTAAAATTCAAAAGCAAAAGCTGCAGCAGAGGAAAGGGTAGCTCGAATGGTCAAATGGTTGACCGAAAATTGGACCTTAAAAATAATTTCCCTGATTTTTGCTCTGCTGCTCTGGACGTTTATTATGGGTGAGCGGCGTCTTGAAGTTGGCTATCCGGTTCCCCTTGAGTTGCAATCTTTGCCAAAAGGGTTGATGGTTGCCAATGAGGTTCCCAGTCTGATAGATGTCAGGGTCAGTGGTCCGCGGACCCTGTTGGCAAAGATCAGTCCAAATGATATCAGTATTACTGTTGATCTCGCCGATCTTCAGCCGGGATTGACAACTTTTAAGCGCTTGGAAGAGAGGCTGAATCTACCAAGAGGGTTGCGGGTAACACGCTTGTCCCCTTCATTTATTGATCTGAAGCTGGAACGGATCAAACAGAAGTTGGTGCCAATTAAAATTGTTCTGGCTGGCGAACCATTGTCCGGTTTCAAGGTTGGAAGTGTCAAGGTTGTTCCTGATGAAGTTATTGTTGAAGGGGCTGAATCAGAGTTAAAAAGTGTAAGTGGGGTAACAACTGAAGATGTCGATCTGAATGGGGTTAATGAGGGTTTTTCTCTTATTGTTCCTCTGGTTCACAGTGGGATCTATACACATTTTAAAGACGAAAAAACCACCGAGATTCAAGTTGAAATTCAACCGGTAGAGGGTTTGCCCCCTGCGGAGAAGAGCAATATCGAACCGCAGAAGACCGATCCAAAAGGGGAAGGGGACAATTAAAGATGGAAAAGAAGTTATTTGGTACTGACGGGGTGCGTGGAGTTGCTAATATTGAGCCGATGACGACTGAAATGGCGATGCAACTCGGGCGGGCAGCGGCTTTTGTGTTTAAAGATGGTGGCGGAAGCCGACGGCATCGGATTGTTATCGGTAAGGATACCCGCCTGTCTGGCTATATGATTGAAAATGCACTGGTTGCGGGAATTTGTTCTATGGGTGTCGATGTTCTGCTTGTCGGTCCGTTACCAACTCCGGGGATCGCATTTATTACCTCTTCAATGCGTGCAGATGCTGGTGTCGTGATCAGTGCTTCGCATAATCTCTACCAGGACAATGGAATTAAATTTTTTTCCAGTAGTGGCTATAAACTTCCCGATGAGCTGGAGTTGAAGATTGAGGATTTAATTATCAACCACCGCCTGGATGAATTGCGTCCCATTGCTGATGAAGTTGGCAAGGCCTATCGTATTTCTGATGCTATTGGCCGCTATGTTGTTTCCCTGAAAGATACTTTTCCTAAGGATCTTGATCTTCAGGGGGTGCGGATTGTCCTCGATTGTGCGCATGGGGCCGGTTATAAAGTTGCACCAGCAGTGTTTACTGAACTTGGTGCTGAAGTGATTGCCATTGGTGTAGATCCTAACGGCATGAATATCAATGATGGCTGCGGTTCAATGCATCCGGAAGTGATGGCAGAAAAAGTTTGTGAATACCGGGCCGATTTGGGAATTGCTCTGGATGGTGATGCCGATCGGGTTATCTTTGTCGATGAGAATGGTGTCGAGGTTGATGGTGACCATATTATGGCTCTTTGTGGCACTGAGTTGATTAAAGCAGGAGAGTTGAAGAAAAAAACGGTTGTGGCAACAGTGATGAGCAACATGGGGCTTGATATTGCGATGAAAAAGGTTGGCGGCAAAGTGATTCGAACCGCAGTTGGTGATCGCTATGTTGTTGAAGAAATGCTTAAGGGTGGTTATAACCTTGGTGGTGAGCAATCGGGACATATGATTTTCCACGATCATAGTACCACTGGGGATGGAATTCTTTCGGCTTTACAGGTTCTGTCGATTATCCAGCGGAGTGGTAAAAAACTCTCCGAGCTAGCCCAGGTTATGACTTCGCTGCCCCAGATCCTGGTCAATGTCAGGGTCCGTGAAAAAGCTGATTTGAAAGAGATTGCTCCAATCAAGAAAATCATTGCTGAGGTTGAATCTGAACTTGGGGATAAAGGTCGGGTTCTCGTCCGTTATTCAGGGACTGAGCCATTGTTGCGGGTGATGATTGAAGGGGAAAATCAAAGCCGGATTGAGACCTTGGCTAATCAGGTTGCTGAGGCGGTACGGGAACATCTTGGAGCTTGATACAGGGGTTCTATTAACTATAATA
>JAOZMV010000143.1 GCA_029934095.1 Desulfuromusa sp.
GTCATATTGCCGGATATTATCCGGATGTCCAATTCCTGCAGTTGCCCTATCTTTTCAAAAATAAGGATCACTATAAAGTTGCTCGGCGTTCAGGTGTTGTAAATGAGATTCTGAGGGATATCAGTAAAGCTACCGGGTTAATAGCATTGGGTATCTACTCGGATTGCAATGGTTTTGCCATAGCCAGTACGACACCCATTAACAAAATAGAGGATGCAAAGGGCGTAAAACTGAGATGCATGCAGAATCCGCTATTTGTCGATATCTATAAAGATTTCGGTTTTACTGTTACCCCGACAGATTGGGGGGAGCTATACACTTCTTTGCAGACCGGTCTGGTTAATGCCAACGATCTGGGTGTTTACTGTAATTATATATTCAAGATGAAAGAAGTTGTTAATAGTTATGCCATCCTGAATCAGATGTGGACCCAGAAAATCATTTTTATCTCCCCAAAAACATGGAATAAGCTAGATGATAATCAGCGTAATATCGTTAGAGATGCCGCTGAAAGTGCTATTGAGCTAGCGGATGCCTGGCAGTATGTTCGGGAACAAGAATTTATTGAAAAAGCTAAAAAGGACGGCGCTACAGTAACCTATCCTGACCTCGCTCCCTTCAAAAAGGCTGCTGAGAAGGTTTATAGCAAGTGGTTTAAAAAGAATCCTCACTGGGAAGCTTGGTACAAGGATATCCAGTTGCTCGATCCAGAAGAGAGCTTGCCGGAAGCATATCAAGGGAAAAGAGATTAGTTTGGTTGGTTATTATACGTTTTTTAAAAATACGACCAATCTACTGTTCTCTGTAATTTAGTCGTTTGGATACTTGGTTACCCCCGGTCGGCGGAATCTGGTTGTCATATTGTATGATTCGCTTTTTTCAAGAAAGAACGCCAATCGGGGTGTAGCCTTTTCTGCTAGATATGCAAAATTCAAATCGGCAAATGGTTTATCGGGTAAAACCGGCAACCCGTCAAACCATCCCCCTGTTTGATTAGATATCAGGTGCTCTTGCGGAGACTATTAAAAGCACTATGTATAAAAACCTGATAAGGAGAAGTTGTTATGGACTATGACGAAAAAGACAGGAGGTTTGGAGCAACTTTTGATCGTTTTCTTGAGAAGGTCAAAACAGTTAGCAATACTGTTTTGGTATCACTACTGCTTGGTTTGACTTTATTATTGGGTGTCAGCATTGCTATGAGATTTTTCCTGGGCCAACCAATTTCTTGGTCGAATGCCGTTGCAAGATATATGTACATATATATCGTGATGATAGGGACTGCTATTTCCTATATGTTGGACGGACATGCGTCCATTGAGTCTTTTCACAATATAATGCCCAAGCGCGTCAGGCTGACATTTGATTTAGTACACTACATTTTAATGATGGGGCTTTCCGCCATGCTGGTTGTTAAAGGGACAAAGTATGCGATCGGCATGTGGAGCGTACATTCCCCTGTTTTATCATTCTTTTCAATGGGGATCGTCTATCTCGCGGTACCGATATGCTTCATGATAATTTTTCTATATCTTTTGAGAAAAACAATTGGACTGCCTGATGAGTATCGTAGTTAACAGATTGTCCTCTACTGAAGGTTTTGTTTATTGAGCTTTGACACAGCTGTGAACTCTATTTTTAGTATTCAATTATGCGAGAATAATAATGACATATATTATACTTATGTTGATCTGTTTTATCCTGCTAATGCTGGTCAGAATACCCATACCATTTGCTTTACTTGCTTCTACACTGGTTTACTTTGTAGGAGCAGACCTGCCCTTCGACATCGTTATTATACGAATAATAAGGTCATTCGATTCATTTATTTTGTTAGCGATTCCCTTTTTTGTTTTAGCTGGAAAAATCATGTCCAGGGCAAACATTAGCGATCGCTTAATAAGTATCGCCGATCTAATAGTGGGAAGGGTAAAAGGCGGCCTGGCCTATGTTAACATCGTGGTAAGTATGTTTTTTGGCGGGATTACAGGAACTGCCGTCTCCGATACAACCGCCATAGGATCCATTCTGATTCCCACAATGGTAAAAGAAGGTTACTCAAAACGGTTCAGTGCCGCTGTAACCGCAGCATCATCGACTATGGGCCCCATTATTCCTCCGAGCCTGATGTTTATCATCTACGGTTCAATCGCCCAGGTTTCCATTCGAGATCTATTTTTGGCAGGTGCCATACCCGGTGTGCTTGTGGGTCTATCACAGATGTTTACTGTAAAAATCATCGGGTTAAGAACAGATTTCCCCAAGAGAACCCGGAAAATCCCCTTTAGGGAAGGTGTAAACACTGTAAAGAATGGTCTTCCGGCTTTAGTTCTGCCGGTATTGATCTTGGGCAGTATTCTCATGGGTATTGCCAGTCCTACCGAAGCAGCTGTTATCGCGGTCTTTTATGCAACACTGATCGCCCTCTTTGTTTATCGCACGGTGACACCGAGAAACCTTATTGAAGTCGTTAAGGATTCAGCTATTGAAACCGGAAGTGTCTCCATTATCATTGCGGCGGCGGCATTATTTGGCTGGGCACTGTCAAATGAGCAGGTGCCCCAATATTTTGCACAGTTTCTGGTGGATAATGTTCATAACAAGATTCTGATATTGCTACTTATAAATATCATGCTTTTTATGTTGGGGATGTTCATGGACAGCATTCCGGCAATCATGATTGTAACCCCTGTTTTCCTCCCTTTATTCAAAATGATGGAGATTGATCCTCTTCATGCAGGCGTATTTATGAGTATCAATTTGATTACAGGTCTGGCCACCCCCCCCGTGGGATGTTGTTTGTTTGCTGCATCTATCATTTCTAACGAATCAATGGAAAAAATTAGTATCACAATACTACCATTTTTGGCTGCAAACATTGTCGTTGTGCTGTTGGTTACCTATGTTCCGTTCATTTCAACGTTCATTCCCTCACTGTTTCCGTAGGGTGAGATATTTTCAACTTTATTCAAATGATTTTTTAATCAGTTGGGGAGATTGCTATGAGCATGGAGATTAATCGAATTCTGGTTGCTAAAGATTTGAGTAGAGAGTCGTCCCGGGTTATACGCTATGCACTCGAATTGGGTTGTAAGTTTGATGCTCAGATTCATGTGCTGCATGTTATGCCGACGATTGATTCTTCCGTACTGGGTATGCTTGCTTTGACCATGGGGGCAGATAATCTGGCAAAGATTAACGCCTTAAATGAGGTAGAGCTGGCCGAAAAAACCCGTGAGCAGCTGCATGGTATCATTCAGGAAGAAGCTGAGCTGATGAAGGAGGAAGCTGTTCATCCACCGAAGGTTGAGGTACATCATGGAGAACCGGTGCTGATGATTCTGGATGTTGCTGATCGTCTGAATGTCGATATGATTGTTCTCGGCAGCCACAGCAAGGGGAAGTTACATTATGCGTTTCTCGGCAGTGTTGCCGAAAAAATCTTAAATAAAACCCACCGCGTCGTGACAATTGTGCCGCCGCAGGTTGGTGGATAGAGAGTAGATAAATCTTAACGTAAGGGATTGCATGGCACGCGACCAGAACGAGCGTCTTATCTCGAAACGATGTTTGCTGAAAAGACAAACCAACAACGAAGTGGAGTTGAAAAGTAATGGGTCTTTATGAAGTAAGGGCAGGGGCAGAATCGTACGGGCATGAGATTGGGATTTTGTTGGTCGACTGTTCTACCCCTTTTATTCCCGGGGATGTGGGTAATGCCAGTACTTATTCCTACCCTGTTTTGTACCATACTGTTCAGGGTTGCTCTTTGGAACGACTCATTAATCTGGGGGATGAAACTCTTGCGGATACAGTTATTGAGGCAGCAAAGTTCCTTGAGCAACGGGGGGTTAAAGGTATCACCAGCGATTGTGGCTTTATGATTCGCTTCCAGGAAGCCGTAGCAAAGGCGGTTAACATTCCAGTTTTTCTATCTGCTATGACTCAACTACCAATAGTCGGAGCAACTCTTGGGTGGTCGCGCCCGGTAGGGATCATCACAGCCAACGCGAAAAGAATGACCCCGGAACTTCTCACTATTGCAGCTGCGGGATCAGGTGTGAAATTTGTTGTTGCCGGACTTGAGGACAAGCCCGCATTCCGTGCTCCTATTCTTGATGAGGTGGGGCCCCTCAATTCGCAAAAGATTGAAAGTGAAATCATGGAGACCGCTATTGAACTGCAGATGAAAAACCCTGAAATCGGTGCTATTCTCCTGGAATGTTCGAATATGCCCCCTTACGCCCATGCTGTGCAGCAAGCGACAGGACTACCTGTCTTTGATTTTACGACCATGATTAATTACATGGTTGCAGGTAATCACAGAAAAAAATTCGACGGTATTTTTTAACTACGAATAATGAATATAAAGATGGTTCTTTCAACAATAAACGACACGAAATTAGACGGTTTTCACTACCGAGGGGTTCTATGAAATTTTCAAAAGCTGAAGCTTACAGACATCTCAGACATCGAATCATCACACAGAACCTTTTACCAGGTCAGGTGTTGAACGAAAAAGAACAGATGGGTCGCTACGATATCGGTCGAACTCCGATGCGTGAAATTCTTCTGGAACTGAGGAAAGATGGTTTGGTGAAAAGTGTCCCACGGGCAGGAACATTTG
>JAOZMV010000144.1 GCA_029934095.1 Desulfuromusa sp.
TTTGGCCAACTCCGGCAGGTTGCGATAATCATAACCACAACTCCACATTTCAGGGAGTACTGCCAGCTTTGCCCCCTGTTGAGCCGCCCGCTGCAAAGCTGCCATGGCGGTGTCAAGATTGGCGTCGATATACCCAAGGGCGATGTGGAATTGGATTGAAGCACAGGTCAGTTGTTTCATTTTTCTCCCGTTTCTTTAGTATTGTGAATTGCCGTTCTATACCTTAAGGCTGCACGGTAAGCGGTTCTTGGAGTAGATTCGCTTTAACGGTAATAAACCGTAAAAAGAGAAAAGAAAGTCGTATTTTTTATTGTTTTTCCCTGCTAGCCGTGTATACTGTGTACGATTTTTTTTAACAAATAGCACATTTTCAGGGAGGTTCTAATCTTGATTAGAATGTATTTTATCCCTGTCTGGTTGCCTTGTAAAGTGTTGCCATTACTTCGAAATAACATCAAGGGTATCGGCCCTGAAGTCCTCGCAGAGGCAATGCATATTATTTAAGATTTTTATGGTGCTGTCACTGTGCAGTAATTAAATAACAGGCAGTGCAGAGTAGATAAACTAGATTGGTTCACAACCCTTTTTAGAAGGTGCACTAACATGATCAAAATCAGTAAGGGCTTGGATTTGCCAATTACCGGCGGTCCCGAACAGACAATTTCTGACGGAGCAACGGTCTCAACGGTTGCAATACTGGGTCCGGATTATGTCGGCATGAGACCAAGCATGTGTGTAAAGGTTGGTGATCAGGTCAAACTTGGACAGCAATTGTTCACCGACAAAAAAACTCCCGGGGTCAAGTATACGGCTCCAGGCTGTGGTGAGGTTGTTGCCGTCAATCGTGGACAACGGCGCGTATTGCAATCGGTTGTTATTAAGCTCAACGGTACAGGTGCTGAGAGATTTAACGCTTTTGCTGAGGCATCGCTCGAGAGTTTGGAGCGCGAAAAGGTGGTCAGTAATCTCGTTGATTCAGGTCTTTGGACGACATTGCGAACCCGACCTTTCAGTAAAGTTCCCGAGATTGAGAGCGTCCCGCGTTCTATTTTTGTGACGGCTATGGATACCAACCCATTAGCAGCAAAAGCAGAATTGATCATTAAAGAGGATGAGCAGGCTTTTTCCAATGGTCTGAAGATTCTCACCCGCCTGACGGAGGGCAAAGTTTTTGTTTGTCAGAGCCCGGGAGTTTCCTTGCCTACAGTCGATGGCACCAGCAAAGAAGAGTTCGATGGTCCCCATCCCGCTGGACTGGCTGGAACCCATATCCACTTCCTCGATCCGGTTTGTGAAGGAAAAACCGTCTGGTCGATCAACTATCAGGATGTGATTGCTTTCGGCAAGTTTTTCGTCTCCGGTGAAATTCCTACCGACCGGGTTATTGCCCTTGGTGGCCCCGGGGTTAAAAATCCACGCTTATTACGAACCCGCGTTGGAGCATCTCTCGAAGAATTGCTAGCTGACGAACTTAATTCCGGTGATCAGCGGATTGTTTCAGGTTCGGTTCTTGATGGCACGACTGCAGAGGGGCCGATGGCATTTCTGGGTCGCTACCATCTGCAGGTTTCGGTACTAGCAGAAAAGGTCACGGGGGAGTTTAGCTGCAATATATTGAATAGGACGGTACGAATTACACTTCTGCCGAAAAAAGGCGATCAAGGATTCGGGCAGGAAGTTCTTATTTCAACGACTCCAACAGCCGAGAAATGCTCCATTATACCTTCCATCAGCAAAGCATTCTCATATATTTTTGCTGCTCCCTCGCAGCAAAGAGATACCAGCCAATATGGCAGTAAAGATAGTGTGCTTGCCCTCGGTTCCTTTGAGAAAGTGCTACCACTGGACATGCTGCCAAACTTTTTGCTGTGCAGTCTGGCATCTGGAGATACAGATCAAGCTCAGGATCTTGGTTGCTTGGAACTGGCAGAAGAGGATCTGGCGTTGTGCAGCTATGTTTGCTCTGGCAAAAATGATTACGGCGTAATGTTGCGTGATGCACTCACCACCATTGAGAAAGAGGGATAACGACTGTGAAATTATTCGATATATTATTCCAGGCGGTACGTGCTTCACTCTACTCCGCTGAGGTAGCGACTGGCTCTGTTCATGTGCGCGACAGAATCAACCACAGACGGGTCATGAATATCACCCTCTTGGCATTGTTGCCCTGTATTGTCATGGCGGTGTGGAACAGCGGCTATCAAGCAAATCTTACCCTGAATCAGATGTTGGCAGCGGGGCAGATTGATGCGCTACCAAAGCTGAGTGACAGTACCCATTTCTGTAATAACCTGTTTCAGGGATTTAAGTTGTTTGTCCCGATGCTGGTTGTCTCTCTGGTGAGCCAGGCGATATGGATTGTTGTTTTTGCTGCAATGCGTAAGAAAAGTATCGGTACCGGATTTTTCGTTACCTCAGTCCTGATTACCTTGCTTATGCCCTCGACTGCACCATTATGGCAGGTTGCTCTAGCAACCACTTTCGGGGTGGTTATTGGTCGCGAGATTTTTGGCGGACTCGGGATGAATTTTTTGAACCCGGCTCTGCTTGCCTGGGCGTTCATGTCCCTTGCTTACTCGGGATCGGTATCTGGCGATGCGGTCTGGACTGCAGTCGATGGCTATACCGGGGCAACACCATTAGCTATGGCTCTGAGCGACGGAGTTTCAAGTCTGAGTGCACAGGGAATATCCTGGCAGTCGGCATTTTTGGGAACGATTCCGGGAACCATGGGTGAAACATCAGCCCTTGCCTGCTTGTTTGGTGCGGTACTTCTGCTTATTACCGGTATCGCGTCGTGGCGTATCATTGCCTCAATTCTGATCGGGGTTGTCGGCTTCTCCTCAGTTCTTTGCATGTTCAGCCCTGACGCAATGAGCCCAGCCTGGCATTTGGTTCTTGGTGGTCTGGCTTTCGGTACCGTTTTTCTGGCGACCGACCATTCTGCTGCGGCGATGACGGTTAAGGGGCAATGGATCTGTGGTCTGTTGATTGGATTCCTGATCATTGCTGTTCGTGTTTACAACCCGACGATGCCTGAAAGTGTCGGCATCATTCTCCTGTTCGGTAGTGTTTTGGCCCCATTCATTGATCGCCTGGTCGTGAACGCACACATCAAGAAAAGGAAGTCGCGCCATGTCTAATGATTCTATTTTCAAAACATTCCTGGTTGCCTTTCTGCTCTGTGTCGTTTGTTCAATACTGGTCTGCCTGGCGGCAATTGTGCGGATCGACAAGGAAGCCTATAACAAGCAACTTGAAATACGTAAAACGGTTCTCTTCGCGGGTGGTTATCAGCAACAGATCGATGACGGTGGCAATATCGATGAGCTTTTTACCTCCAACATGGAGTTGAAGTTGGTTGATCTGGCGACCGGTGAGTACACTACCGCAGTTGATGCTGCAACCTATGATCAAAAAGAGGCGGTCGACAATCCAGAGTTATCGGAAAAAATTCCTGCTGATCTAGATGTGGCTGGGATCGGTACCCGCGCCAAGTATGCTGCGATCTACCTGGAGAAGAGTGGTGCGGTTATCTTGCCAATTCGCGGTGCCGGAATGTGGGGTCCCATGTATGGTTACATTGCGATTGCTGCTGATGGAACGACCGTAAAAGGGTTCACCTTCTACCAGCATGCTGAGACCCCGGGTCTTGGTGCTGAGGTTGACAACCCCAACTGGAAGAAGCAATGGCCGGATAAGCAAGTCTATAATAGTTCTGGAAAGCTCGCCCTTAAAGTGGTTAAAAAAGGGAAATATAATCCGAATGCTGCTGACGCTGTTAATACGATTGATGGTATAGCCGGGTCAACAGTCACAGGCAGTAAGGTTCATGGCATTATTCGTTACTGGTTTGGTGAGAATGGTTATGCTCCATTCCTGGCCAAACTTAAAGCAGAGAGAGGTTAGTCATGGCAAAAGCAAAAGACGCACTGCTGGATCCGTTATTTAATAACAATCCGATTGCACTGCAGATTCTGGGTATCTGTTCAGCGCTGGCGGTTACTAACAAACTGTCTACCGCACTGACCATGACAATTGCAGTCACCCTGGTTACTGCTTGTTCCAATGCGGCAATCAGTGCGATCCGCAACCATATTCCCAACAGCATCCGGATCATCGTCCAGATGACCATTATTGCAACGCTGGTTATTATCATCGATCAGATGCTCAAAGCTTACCTCTATGAGATGAGCAAGGCGCTGTCGGTTTATGTTGGCCTGATCATCACCAACTGTATTGTTATGGGTCGTGCTGAAGCCTACGCGATGAAAAACCCGGTAGGGCTCAGCTTTCTCGATGGTGTTGGTAACGGTCTTGGTTACGGTATCGTTCTGCTGGCGGTTGGTTTTGTCCGCGAACTTTTCGGTTCGGGAAAGCTCTTTGGCGTCACCATCCTTAACACCGTTAACGATGGTGGTTGGTATGTCACTAACGGTTTGATGCTGCTTGCTCCCAGTGCCTTTTTCCTGATCGGCTTTATCATCTGGGGTTTGCGTACCTGGAAACCTGAACTCCAAGAATAGGAATAGCTGCAATGTCACATTATTTCATGATTTTCTTTAATTCAGTTTTCATCGATAACATCGCACTGACCTTCTTTCTTGGCATGTGTACCTT
>JAOZMV010000008.1 GCA_029934095.1 Desulfuromusa sp.
CTGCTTCATCACGCATTCCACCGACAGAGAAACGGTAGAATTTACGTTTTAGTGCGTCGGCAATACTCTTGCCAACTGAAGTTTTCCCAACGCCGGGAGGACCGACCAGACAAAGGATGGAACCAGAAATATCCCCCTTCATTTTGCCGACGGCAATAAATTCGAGGATTCTCTCTTTGACATCATCCAGGCCGTAGTGGTCACGATCAAGGACCCGCCGGGCCCGTTTTAAATCGTAGCTGTCTTTACTGAATTTTCCCCAGGGGAGAATGGTCAGCCAGTCAAGATAATTACGGCTGACATTGTATTCGGGAGAAGAGGGTTCGATCAGCTGCAGCTTTTCGATCTCCTCATCAACGGCTTTTTGTGCTTCTTCGTTCAAAGTCAGTTTTTTTAGCCGTTTCTGGTACTTTTCAATCTCCGAAACTTTCCCCTCTTTTTCCAGACCCAGTTCTTTCTTGATCGCTTTAAACTGTTCCCGCAGGAAAAAATCACGCTGTTGCGCCGAAATTTTATTTTCTATCTGCTTCGAAATTTTATTTTGCAGTCGGGAAACTTCCAACTCTTTTTTTAACAGGATCAGGACTTTATCGATCCGGCGGTTAATGTCAAAAGTTTCGAGAATTTCCTGCAGTTCAAAGCCATCTGCATTGGTTAAATTGGCTGCAAAGTCAGTTAATCGAGCTGGGTCATCCATGCTGGTACGACCCAGGAACAGTTTTATTTCTTCTGAGTAGAGAGGGTTGATCTGTACCAGTTCTTTCAGCGTTGAGATGATTGCCATTGAATAGGCTTTCAGCTCCGGGCTTTCTTTCGGAACGGTACTCAGAAAATAGGTCACATCGGTATAGATAATCCCATTAGCTTCCCTGACATCATCAATACTGAAACGCTCCAGACTATTGACCAGGACGTGGGCACTCTCATCTTCGGTATGAATTAATTTAAGGATTTTTGCCGCAACCCCGACCCGTTGCAGGTTGGTGGTTGAATCATCTTCATCAAGTTCCTGGACCATCACCAGTCCAATGGCTTGCGAATCACTCTCCATCGCTTGTTTGATGGTATTGACACGCGCTTTGCCATTGACAGTCAGGGGGATAATGACCCCGGGAAATGCGGGACGTGGTCGTAATGGAATGATTGGCAGTTGCGATGGCAACATGTCCCGCGCCAGGACCAGCCCGTCATCAGGAATAGCCTGAACCTCGGTATCGGTTTCAACTTCAATCTCATACTCAATCGATTCGTCGTGATCTTCAAAATTATCGTGCATTCAAATTTCTCCACTAATTTTATCGTTTGCACCTGTGATTCAGGTTTCCCCCGCTATTATTTTCAGGGAAGATAATAACATCAGAGTTGGAATGTCAATATACCTGTTTCGTAAAAAATTGGTTGAGGTTTTATTTTCCAATCTTCCTCTTTAGCTTTGGGTGTGAAATAATCGAAGAGAACTCTTGAATAGTGAAAGGTCAAACATGTCAAAACAAACGGAACGGGTCTACTTAATTGACGGCTCTTCTTATATCTATCGTGCTTATTTTGCGATTCGCCACCTGTCAAATTCCAGGGGGGAAGCGACCAATGCGATCTATGGCTTTACCAACATGCTGCTTACCCTGTTGCGTGAAGAGCAGCCAGATCGGGTAGCGGTTATTTTTGATGCGAAAGGACCGACATTTCGCAAGAAACTTTATCCGGAGTATAAGGCAAACCGGTCGGCGATGCCTGAAGATTTAGTGCCACAAATTCCTGTGATTAAAGACATTGTGCGTGCTTTTAAGCTTCCGGCGCTGGAACTGTCTGGTTATGAGGCCGATGATATTATTGCTACTCTGGCAAAACGCTATGCCGAACAGGGGTTGGATATCACGATCGTGACCGGTGATAAAGATCTGATGCAGATTGTTGGTGAGCGGGTCCGTTTGCTCGACACGATGAAGAGGAAAGTTTCCGGGCGAGATGAAGTGATCGAACGCTTTGGAGTTCCGCCGGAACAGGTACTGGAAATATTGGGACTGGCGGGGGACAGCTCTGACAATATTCCCGGGGTGCCGGGGATTGGTGAGAAAACTGCCAGCAGTTTGATTCAGGAGTTTGGCTCGATTGAAAACCTGCTGGCCAATATTGATCAGGTTAAAGGGAAGAAGCGTCAAGAAAATTTACATCAGTTTTCAGCTCAGGCAAGATTATCCAGGCAGTTAGCCGAGCTTATTTATGATCTTGAGATTGATGTCAACCTGGACGAATTAGCTCTGGTTGAACCCGATCGTGATGCTCTGGAACTGCTGTTTACACGACTTGAATTTCCCAAGCTGTTAAAGGAGTTTGCGAATCAGTCGTTGCAGAACTCAGAAGCTGGAGACTATCAGTCTGTCTTGACCGAGGAGGCGCTGGATAGTCTGCTTGAAAAGCTCAAAACTGCCGGCCGTTTTGCGATTGATACAGAGACGACCAGTCTGGTTGCCGTTCAGGCTGAATTAGTTGGTCTTTCGTTTGCGATTCAAGCAGATCACGGTTGGTATGTACCGGTCGGCCACAGTTATCTGGGGGTGCCGCAGCAATTGAGTAAAGAGTTGGTTCTGGAAAAGCTGCGCCCGCTACTGGAGGATTCGCGCTACAAAAAGATTGGTCAGAACATCAAGTATGATGCTCTGGTCCTCCGCAATGCTGGAATTGAACTGGCAGGTGTCGATATCGACACCATGGTCCTCTCCTATGTGACCCATCCACAATCAAAATCACACGGTCTGGATGCTCTGGCGGTTGAACATCTGCACCATCAGACGATCCCCTATACAGAGATGACCGGGAGGGGTAAAAAACAGATTTGTTTCAGCGAAGTTGAAGTGGAAAAGGCGGTTCGTTACGCCGCTGAGGATGCCGATATCACTTGGCGTCTGGCTGAAAAACTATTACCTCAGTTAGCTGCCGGAGGGGTGGAAAAACTGTTTCGTGAAGTAGAAATGCCGCTGGTTGATGTGCTGACCCGGATGGAGTGGCGAGGAATTCGAATTGATGCGGGCTTTCTGGGGGAACTTTCCGGGGAGTTGGGTAAAAAGCTGGAGATTCTGGAAGGTAAAATCCATGGCCTGGCCGGCGGTTCTTTCAATATCAATTCACCTAAACAGCTTGGGGAGGTGCTGTTTGAAAAGCTTGGTTTAGCAAAAGGGAAAAAGACTAAAACTGGTTGGTCAACCAATGTTGGTGTGTTAACCAGTTTGGCTGCTGAACATGATATCGCTGCTGAAATTCTCAATTATCGCTCTATCAGCAAGCTGAAAAGTACTTATACCGACGCTTTACCGAAACTGCTGAACCCGGCGACGGGACGCTTGCATACCTCTTTTAATCAAGCAGTGACGGCCACGGGTCGACTCTCTTCCAGCGATCCGAATCTGCAAAATATCCCGATCCGGACCGCAGAAGGGCGACGAATTCGTGAAGCCTTTATTCCCGAAGATGGGTGGATTTTGTTGTCTGCCGATTATTCGCAGGTTGAATTGCGGGTGATGGCCCATATGGCTGATGTGCCAGCTTTGAAAGAGAGTTTTGTCGCCGGGGAAGACATCCATAAGCGCACTGCCAGTGAAATTTTTAATGTTTTCCCTGAGATGGTCACCGATGAAATGCGCCGGCAGGCAAAAACCATCAATTTTGGTGTCCTCTACGGTATGGGTGCGTTCAGTCTGGCCAAGGATCTTGGGATTGGTCGGGCCGAAGCGCAGCAGTTTATCGATAATTATTTTGAGCGTTACCCAGCTATTCTGAACTACCTGGAAGAGAAGAGAGCAGAGGCGCGCGAACATCAATATGTGACGACAATTCTTGGACGGCGTTGTGCCATTCCTGAAATTGCCAGTAATAATGGTGCGGTGCGTAGCTATGCTGAGCGAAATGCAATCAATTACCCGATTCAGGGAAGTGCTGCCGATATTATCAAGGTGGCGATGGTGAATATTGATCGGCGTATTTTGGCTGAACAGCTAAAGGCTCGAATGTTGCTGCAGGTTCACGATGAACTGGTTTTTGAAGTCCCTGAAGAAGAACTTGAGCAAGTTCGTGAGCTTGTCAGAGTTGAGATGGAAACCGCTGTACCCCTTGATCTCCCGTTAAAAGTTGATATTGGAACCGGAGGAAACTGGGCTGAAGCCCATTGATGAACATATAAACATTTGTCCAGATAGAAAGTATCTCTCATGAATTATACCCGTTTTAAAAATAACTCTGCCTGCCCGGTGTTAACGGAACTTCCCCCCCTGGGGGTCGATGCTGCGGCGTTGGAAGCTGATTTTCGCCATTATTATATGAATAGTCTGGGGCGCGACCGGAGCTGTCGTTTGACTCACTATGCCTATGAGGCTTTATCTCTCGTGGTTCGTGACCGGTTGATGGAGCGCTGGAAAAACACCCGCTATGCATATGAAGAGAGTGGTTGTAAGCGAACTCACTATCTATCTCTGGAATTTCTGATGGGCCGGGCGCTGGGAAATGCGGTGCTGAACCTTGGCCTTGAGGATGAACTTACTCAAGCCTTGTCGAATGTTTGCCTGGAGATGGAAGAGCTGGCCGATATTGAACCCGATGCCGGTTTGGGCAATGGTGGTCTGGGGCGTCTAGCAGCCTGTTTTCTGGACAGTTGTGCAACCTTGCAGCTGCCGGTTCAGGGTTACGGTATTCGCTATGAATATGGGATGTTCCGGCAGCATATTGTCGATGGTTATCAGGTCGAGGAGCCAGATCACTGGTTGGGGACGGAGAATTGTTGGGAGATCAAACGCCCCGAATATAGTCAGCGGATCAAGTTTGGTGGTTATAGCGAATCTTCTACTGATGTTACCGGGAAGCTCCGGATGCGTTGGGTCCATACCCGGGATGTTTTAGCTATCCCCTATGATGTCCCGATTCCCGGTTATCGTAATGGTACGGTGAACACTCTACGTTTATGGAAAGCAGCAGCGACGGAGGAGTTTGATCTGGAAGAGTTTAACGGTGGTGATTATACCGGTTCGGTGGCAAACAAGAATGAGGCAGAAAAAATCACCATGGTTCTCTACCCCAATGACAGCAGCGAGAATGGTAAGGAGTTGCGACTGCAGCAACAGTATTTTCTCGCTTCGGCCAGTTTGCAGGATGTACTCAACCGATGGATTGTAACCGAGCGGGCTGATCTGAGCCAATTTGCCGAAAAAAACTGTTTTCAGCTCAACGATACCCACCCCAGTTGTGCGGTGGCTGAACTGATGCGTCTGCTCATGGATGAGCAGGGGTTAGATTGGGATCATGCCTGGGAGATGACCCGGGCTACCATGGCTTATACGAACCATACTCTGTTACCGGAAGCACTGGAAAAATGGCCGGTACGGATGTTTCAACGGTTACTGCCACGCTTGCTGGAGATTATCTATGAAATCAATGCCCGCTTTTTGCAGCAGGTGGCCGAGCGTTGGCCCGGGGATATGGAACGGCAGCGGCGGATGTCATTGATTGAGGAAGGGCAAGAGCCACAGGTGCGGATGGCTTATCTTGCGATTGTCGGCAGCTTTTCTGTGAACGGCGTGGCTGAACTCCATTCGCGGTTGTTACAGGAAGGGCTATTTCGTGATTTTTATGAACTTTGGCCCCAGAGATTCAACAATAAAACCAACGGTGTGACCCAGAGGCGTTGGCTCGCATATTCTAACCCAAAATTGAATGATTTGATCAGTGCTGAAATTGGTCGTAACTGGGTCACCGATCTGGGACAGTTGAGCCGCTTGAAACCTCTGATTGATAATACGACCTTTTGCCAACAATGGCAGCAGGTGAAACAGCATAATAAACAGCGTCTGGCAGATTTGGTCAAGACTGATTGTGACATTGTTTTTCATCCCGAAGCTTTGTTCGATGTCCAGGTGAAACGGATTCACGAGTATAAACGGCAATTGCTCAATGTTCTGCATATCATCCACCTGTATGATCGGATCAAACGTGGTGATACTGCTGACTGGACTCCTCGTGCTGTTTTATTTGGAGGTAAGGCGGCGCCTGGATATGCAATAGCCAAGTTGATCATCAAACTGATTAACAATGTTGCCACTGTAGTTAATAATGATCCAGCTGTAGGTGATCTGCTGAAAGTCGCTTTCTTGCCCAACTACCGGGTTTCGGCGATGGAAATTATTTGTCCCGGTGCCGATCTGTCGGAACAGATTTCGACTGCAGGAAAGGAAGCTTCCGGAACTGGAAATATGAAATTTATGCTGAACGGGGCGCTGACCATCGGTACTCTGGATGGTGCAAATATTGAAATTCGTGAAGAGGTTGGTGATGAAAACTTCTTTCTCTTCGGGTTGACGGCACAAGAAGCTGAAGAGCAGCGTAAAAATTATGATCCCCTGGCCATCATTGCCGCTGATGATGATTTGCTGCGGGTGATGCGCCTATTACAAAGTGGACATTTCAATCAGTTTGAACCGGGGATATTTGATCCGATTATTCAAGCAATTAAAAACCCGCATGATCCCTGGTTGGTTGCCGCTGACTTTGGTAGTTATCTTGCGGCTCAGCAACGTGTGGCGGAGGCCTATCGCGATCAACAGCGATGGATCCGGATGAGCATTCTTAATACAGCTGCCGGGGGTAAGTTTTCTGCTGATCGTACCATGCAGGAATACAATGAACAGATTTGGCATTTGCAGCAAGTCCCTGCACTGCCAATCCGTCAAGATTCCCTGGAGCCTGCAGATTAATATTTTTGCTACTGAAGTACTTGCTTCACCCGGCAACAGAATCATTTGTTGCCGGGATCGATCTTCCTTATGGTGAGCTGCTGGTTGTATTTATTGTTGCTAATGTCTGGATTCTTGTTACGATAATGACACCTGTTGTTATTTTAAGCTATTTGGGATGTTGATGAAAAAAATTATTTACCAACTGCTGTTGCTTTTCTTATTCCCGGGGCTGTTGTTTTCTCAAACTTCATTCCGGGTTATGACAGAGGAACTTCCCCCCTTTAATTTTACCAAAGATGGTGAAATAACTGGAATTTCAACTGAAATTGTGCAGGCTGTTTTTCATCAGGTCGGTTGCTCAATGGAGCAGGATAAAATCCAGATGTATCCGTGGACGCGGGCCTATCATGAAGTGCAGCATACTCCCGATACGGCCCTGTTCAGCATGGCGCGCACTGTTGAGCGGGAAAATCTTTTTAAGTGGGTTGGCCCAATTTCAGATGTTACCATCGGGGTGATTGCTAAAAAAAAACGTGGTATCCAGATTTCAAAAATCGAAGATTTTAAACAGTATCGGGTGGGATCTGTCCGTGATGGTGCCCCGGAACAGCTTCTGGTTAAGGCCGGTGTCGATATTGAGCAACTCAATCGACTTGCTTTCCCGGAGATGAATATTAAAAAACTGCAGACTGATCGGATTGATCTGTTTGCATTCAATGTTCAGACGTCGCAATACCTGATGTTGACTCTGGGGATAGATCCTGAAGATTATGAGACTGTATTCTCTTTAAAAAAGATGGATTTATATATTGGTCTGCATAAGGATACCAATGAGACTTTAGTCACTGCCCTTCAAATTGCTCTAGATGAGATGAAGCAGCCCGGGGTTGATGGGGTCAGTGAGTTTGACCGTATTGTCAGGAAATATCTGGCTGAAAAATGAATATAATGGTTTTTTCACCGAGTCGGTGCTGGTGTTGTCCGGGTTGGTTTTGTCGAGTATGAGTAGCCGGGATCAGGTCAACCTGGGAGGCTGGTGAAAAAAAACGGGACAAGGAAATGTCCCGGGTTTGAAGCAGAATTCAAATACCCATGGCCGGGGGAAGTTCACTGCCATTGTAACAACGTCTGTCAACGCCACCGAAGTCACTCTGTTGAGATGAGCGAATTGGGTCTTCAGTCACATTGACCCAATGATCACTTCGACGGAATTCCTGGATTTCTCCAATATGGAGCAGGATATTTAGAAATTTTTGTTCGACCAGATCTTCTTTGCCATTTCTATAAACGACTGGAATCATCAAGTTTGTCCTCCTTTTGATGTTCTCACCTGATGTAGAAGAAAACAGATCCTCTCCAACGTGTGCCAGTATACGGTTTGGCCACTTCTACTCGAAAGGGGAGTGGAAGCTGGATATACCATCAGGGAGATGATTCAGCGGCTGATTATAATAGGCTTTAGGGTATTTGAACAGGGGGTATCTGTATTTCTCTCCAGCCATCGCGATGGATTACTGCAAATTGCGGCCGGGGGGATGTTTATAGCCCGGGCTTGAAGCCGGATGGGGGATAGGAAAAAACCAGAAACAGATACTACACTTTATCCCAGGCTAAGTCGGTAGCAAACGATTTTGTTTCAGCCCGCTGTGCTTCCCGAAGAGCTTGTTCACTGAACTCAACGTAAGCCCAGTGGTCCGGATTTTCTTCGATCATTCTAATCATCTTTAGATTCAGGTCATGACCGGTTTTAAACGCTTTGATGTGGCCCAGCAGCGGTGACCCCAGCAGGCTGAAGTCACCAAAGGAATCAAGGATTTTATGGCGGACAAACTCATTTTGAAACCGGAGCCCCTCCGGGTTCATGACCCCGTCGTTGTCAATAACAACGGCATTTTCAAGAGATCCACCACGGGCCAGTCCCATCGCTTTGAGATGCTCAACTTCGTGGAGAAAACCAAAGGTTCTGGCAGCAGCGATCTCTTTACAGAAACTCTCGGTCGAGAATTTCATGCTGTGATGTTGCGTCGCAATAGCTGGATGATCAAAGGCGATATCAAATGAAATTCTAAAGAAGCGCGAAGGAATAATGCGGATCTGCTTCTCCCCCTCAATGATTTCCAGGGGTTTACGAATGGCAATAAACTTTCGACTGCGGTTGAGCTTTTTAACTTCTGCCCGCTGAATTTCACGAATGAAAGGTGCTGCGCTGCCGTCAAGGACCGGAACTTCTGGTCCGTCAATATCGACATGGAGATTATCAATACCAAAGGCTGCCAGGGCGGCCATGAAATGCTCAATTGTTGATACTGTCACCCCCTGATGACCAATAACTGTGGCCATGCGTGTATCAACAACGTTTTCAGAGCAAGCTTTAATGTCGACAGTTTGTTCCCCATCGGTACGATGGAAGATAATTCCAGTATTCACAATCGCCGGACGCATTCTCAGGTTTATCCGTACGCCACTATGTAGCCCTATCCCGGAAATTGTCGTTGCTTTTGTTATGGTCCGTTGCAGAATCATTTATTGGTTTTCCAATCGAGGCATGTTCAATGAATTCTCTCATTAATGCAAAGTTGGTGCCATTTTGTTTGTTTTTAAAACTGGCCGTAATCCCGTCATCTCTTACTTGTTGATTGATGCAAGATGTTGCAGAAATGCGCAATTTTACTTATTTTGTGCCGTAGATAACACAGTTTATTTACATCCGTCCAGAGCGTAAAATCGCAATTGCCAGACCAAAGCCAAGAAACCCCGCTACGGTATAGCCCAACAGACCAAGTATTGGAAAACCGAACAGCATCGGTCCTTTATCAATTTGCATGATCAAGGAAGATCCAATAATCAGAGCCCCAATAACCATGCTGAAGGAGATTCGGTTGGTCGATTTGTCAAGATCGTTTACCAAACGCTCAAAGCCACGGTGTTCGAGATCAATTTTGAATTTATTGTGATTGATTCGATTAATGAATTCCTTGATGTCTTTAGGTAAACTTTTACCGAGTGCGTGGTATGATTGCAGCGTTTGCGCAGTCTCCTTGGCAATGGTCGTTGGAGAGTAGCGATCTTTGATGATCTGTTCAGCAAAAGGTCTGAGCTGCTCAACCATGTTGAAGTCCGGGTCCAGTTGTTTTCCCATCCCCTCCATGACAAACAGAGCCCGCGATAATAACATGAGATTTGATGGAAATTTAATCTGATATTCAGTTAGAATTTCGACAAAATCAATGAGCAGTTTGCCAATTTTCAAGTCTTGTAAAAGGATATCGTAGTAATCATCGATAAATTCAGTCAGGTCACGCTTGAGATTTTTCAGGTTTGATTCATCGTGCAATTCTCCAGAATAGAGAAGTTGCATAATGAGTCGGTCGACATCCCGATGCAGAACGCATAGCAGCAGTTCCGTCAGGTGCAGCTTTAACTCGTCATCGAGGCGTCCGGCCATGCCGAAATCAAAAATGCAAATAATATTTCCTGGCAAGACATGGATGTTGCCCGGATGAGGATCCGCGTGAAAGAGGCCATGGATAAAGACCTGTTTCAAGAAGTTATCAGCCCCATTTCTGGCGATAATTTTCAGATCGAGGCCCGCTTCTTTTAGTTCTTTATGTTGGGAGATTTTTATCCCGGAAACATATTCCAGAGTCAGGACCGTTTGTCCGCTATGATCCCAGAAGACTTTGGGGATATGAACTGTTTCATCATCGGCAAAATTAGCCGCAAAACGTTCTGTCGTGCGTCCTTCGCGTGAAAAATCGAGTTCACGTTGAATTGTGCGCCGAAATTCTTTGACCAGACCGATCGGATCGTACATGTCTCCACCAGGCAAGTGTTTCTCTACTAGGTAGGCCATTCCCATCATGATATCTGTATCTGTTTCTATGACCGATTGAATATCGGGTCTGCGCACTTTGCAGACGACCTGCTCACCATTTTTCAGGGTGGCACGATGAACTTGAGCAATGCTTGCAGTTGCCAGGGGGGTATCTTCGAAAGTCTCGAATATCTCTTCTACCGGATAACCAAGCTCCCGATGGATTTGAGCCATGATCTGCTCAGTTGGTACGGCGGGGATATGATCCTGCAGTTGTTGCAATTCTTCCAGAACGTCAGAAGTGACAATGTCCGCGCGGGTCGAGAGAAGTTGTCCCAGTTTAATGAAAGTTGGCCCCAGCTCCTCCAGGGCTAACCTGAATCTGGCAGCCTGAGTCAGACGTTCCAATTCACGGGAGGCGGTTCCCAGAGAGACAATCCGCTTCCCCAGTTCAATATAATAATCAATATTGAGCTGTTCAACAATATGTCCAAACCCATACTTTATAAGGATTCCAAGGACTTGCCGATAGCGTTTAAGAGAGCGAATATTGCGGTTAATTCGATTGAATGGCAACAGATAGCTCTTTATTTTGCCGCTGTTTTCAGTTGTTTTTCAAGCTGCTCTACTTTGTGCTGCAGCTTTATAAAATCTTCTGAGGTGACCACTCCGACACGTTCACAGGCTTTAGTGATTTCGTCCTGAGCCATCTCTTCAAGTTTTTTCTGATTGTCTTTGGCAGCACTACGGAGTTTCTCCAGAAGACTCTTCCCTTCGTCCTCGGTCAGGTTCATCCGTTTTTTAAGATCATCGATCAGTTCTTCTGCTTTTTTCTGGGTCAATGCCATCGCACCAATTCCAGTCAGTAGTGTTTTTTCAACAATTTCCAGCATACCAATCTCCTCTCAACGGGAATTCTATAAGTTTACAAGCTGCAGAAATTATAACAGCTTCTGAATACAGTTCAAATCACAAAGCAATCTGGCAGGGAATAGAGGGACTATATTCCACTTTAATCTTTATTTTTTCGCCAGGCATCGCGGTCTCTATCTGTGAATCAATCTATCAGCCTTACTATCCGCTATATTAATGTCAATTTTTAAGCCACGCCGGGTCGGGTAAATTGAAATATTTCCAGATATTTTTGACCAGTCGGCGCGCAGATTTTGAATTTTCAACCTGACCATAGCAAAGGGTGTTGAGATATTTATAGAGAGCGCGCAAGTCTTTTTTATAATGGTGCAGCAATTGCTCAAGTTGACGTCGGTCGCTTGGTAACTCAAATTCAGTTTTACCGGTGGCTGAACAGAATAATAGTATTTGTTCTAATTCTGCTCCATAGCCGGTGATGATTTGACCTCGTATATCTTCCAGCTCAAATTGCCCCAGAAGGCTACTTTTGACCTTGAGAGGGGGGGCTACAGTGTAGTGGCAGATCTCTGGTTGATCGAGAAAATAGAGATATTGTTCGGGGAAATTCGGGATCCCATGGGTTAATAATTGTTGTGCTATTGTCTCCCTAAGCTCTTTCTTCGAATAGCTTCCCGAGGTGTCTGTTTTTGGAGGTTTGGTGATATTTGAAAGTTTAATCTCTGCAACGGCGGGACACGTAAGCAGGTGTGCTAAACAATGATCAAGCGATGAAAATTGCCCCCCTGTGGTCTTTCCCGATTCAAACTGGCTGAGTTCAGTTAACAGGAGCGGTTCGGGATATGGGATGTTGGTATGCTTGTCATCTGTCGGTATTTCACCTGCATCCTCCCCCTGAATCTGTTCATGCTGCAAGATATTTCTCAACCATCTGTAGAGGAGGCTTTGGCGGTAGAGTTCCCAGCCAGGGAGGTGTTCGTCGGGAACACCATCAAAGTCAGGCCAGATCAGTTCTGTTCCCAGGAGTCTGTAGATAGCTGTCGGCAAAGTCAGGGCGAGCAGGAGTCGATTCCTGAACCCGTTTGCATCGTTGATCGGGATCATTTCTCGAACTTCTGTCGCAAGTTGCAATGGGAATGGTTTACGCTGATCTTTAGCCGACAGGATGCTGATTTGAAGGTTTCCATTCTCCAATAGCCATAACTGCTGAAAACTGAAATTTTCATATAACACAGACCAGGCGATTATATTTTCAGGGTTTTTCAGTAGATCAACGGGTAACTCCAGAGTCAGTTTTTGCCCTGCATGGCAGAGACCCAGCAGGTGGATCAGTTCCCAGAGCCAAAAAGGCTGCCCCGTTTTAATTTTAAGGTGCCGATTTGGCCAGGCCAGCCGTAATCTGGTGGTAAACTCATGGCGCTCGGTAGTTTTAATGCCGGTATGGTTCAACAGTCGGCCAGAAATTTCTTGGGCTGAGAGGGTCTCCCGGTCAAATTGAAATAAATTGCCAAAATAAAGCTTACATTCTCCAGAATTTTCAATCTCAGCCAGTAGCGCAGTTGCTGCTAAAAAAGCTGCTGAGTCAGAGAGTATCGTTGCTGTTGTCGAACATAATGGCGGCGCTTCCGGGTAGAGTTGAAAGGCTGCCGGTTGGTTGTTTCCGGTTTTACCCTGATACCAGGAGTGAGTCAGATGATAGATGCTCTGTTTTGCCCGTTCCGTTGCCTGATCCCATGAAAGTTGGCGTAAGCGCAGCAGTAAATGGTGAAAGCAAACTGCGGTTTCAAGTGGTAGTGGAGGTGGTTTGATGGTGGTTTTGCGTGCAAGAGCCTGGTTTAAAGAGTCAGGAAGAGTGGACAATGACAGCTCAATTGTACGTTCCAGGTTTTCCGGCAGGATGGTCTCTGGAGATTTGTTAAACCAGAGTAAGGAGATCACCTGTAAGATCAGCAGCCGATTCGCTTCAGCCGCACACTTGTCAGCATCCTCTGTGGAATATTCCTCCATTTCAGAGCGTTGACTCCGGTAAGCCTTGACCAGTGGCGGTAATGCTTGCTGCAATGTCGTTTGAAACAGATTATTAAAATAGCAGGGAGAAAGATCTGTGACCGGAATGGCACCCAGAACCGCCAGAAGCTTCAGTTCATCCAGAATTTCAGCTAATAAGTAACGGAAAGTTTCCAACTGGCTTGAACTGGAGAGGGGAAATGACCGCAGTTCTTTGACCTGATCCCCTTCGACATGCCAGATCCTGGCCCGATCAGTTTCCCAGGTGACAAAGTGCCGTAAACCTAATGCCGCAGCACAGTTTTTACCCCGTTCAAGTTCTGTTTCCAGGTTATTATCCGGTAGCAGCAGAACCCCCCCGGCCATCATGCTTTGTCGATTGATCCAGAAAACCAGGGGCGGTTGCAGCATCCCCTGTTCAGTGTCCAGCTGTGGGTAGGTGTCAACCCGGCGAAAGGGGGTGCGACCATGTTCAATAATCGCTTGTGTCCAGATTGCAAGTTGTTGTGCAAATTGTTGTAGATGTTGGTTCATCAGTTGTTTCACTCAAGAACCGAAGAGTGGTCTGTTGCGATCTGTTGGAGTCGGAGTGCGCTGAAAATGACGAAAACAATTTTCGGTGACAACTCGTCCCCGTGGGGTGCGATTTAAGAACCCCTGCTGGATCAGATAGGGCTCAATCACCTCTTCAATGGTGTCCCGTTCTTCCCCTATTGCCGCCGCCAGGGTGTCCAGACCCACCGGGCCACCGGAAAATTTATCGATAATCGTCAGCAACAACAGGCAGTCCATGGAGTCAAATCCCTGCTGGTCAACCTCTAGCCGCTTTAACGAATGGTCGGCTAACTCGCAGGTTATTTTCCCATCCCCTTCAATTTCAGCAAAATCTCGTACCCGCCGCAACAGTCGGTTGACGATGCGCGGGGTTCCTCTGCTACGGCCGGCAATCTCTCTGGCACCGTCATCGTCAATCTGAATTCTGAGAATATCGGCACTCCGTTTAACGATGGTGGTCAACTCTTCTTTTGAGTAAAATTCGAGTCGACTGATAACGCCAAAACGGTCGCGTAAGGGGGAGGAGAGAAGTCCGGCTCGAGTTGTTGCACCAACCAGGGTGAATCTGGGAATATCCAACTTGATGGTGCGTGCCGATGGCCCCTGCCCAATCATAATGTCGAGTTGATAATCTTCCATTGCTGGATAGAGGATCTCTTCGACAACTGGAGAGAGGCGATGAATTTCATCGATGAAAAGGACATCTCCCTCTTCCAGATTGGTGAGCACGGCCGCCAGATCACCGGTCTTCTCGATGACTGGACCGGAGGTGCTCTTAATACTGACCCCCATCTCCTGGGCAATAATATTTGCCAGAGTTGTTTTGCCCAGACCCGGCGGACCGAAGAAGAGGACATGATCAAGTGCTTCCTGGCGTTTACGTGCTGCCTCTATGAAGACTTTCAGGTTCCGTTTTGCTTTGCTTTGGCCCACATACTCCTGCAGGGATTTCGGGCGTAGACCAACCTCATAGTTGTCTTCTCCCGGTTGGCCATCTGCAGCAATCAAACGTTCACTCATTTTTGCTCCAGTTACTTCGACAGAACTTGTAGTGCTGCTTTTAAAATATCTTCAAGGGAAGATCCTGGTGTCATGGGTAAATTGATCAGTGCCCGCTTTGCCAGGGTCTCTTTGTAGCCCAGATTCACCAGAGCCGACAATGCGTCCTGATGGAGATTTTCATCCTTTGACAGGGTCCCTTCAGTTGGTGCGATAGCAGCAGCAACGGCGTAGGCTGTTGCCTTGTCCTGCAGTTCAAGAATCAGCCGCTCAGCACTTTTTTTGCCAATTCCGGGGATGGCTACCAGTCGCGGGATATCTCCCTGACTGAGAGCCAGAGCCAGGTCTTTGCTGGGGATGTGCGAGAGGATGGTGATTGCCAGTTTCGGGCCAACACCAGAGACTGAAATCAGCAGGGTGAAGAGGTCTTTTTCGATACTGCTGGCGAAACCATACAGGCTGATTGCATCTTCTTTGACGTGGGTATGAACCTGTAATTGAACCTTGCCTTCTTCCGGGAGAGTATAAAAGGTTGAAAGCGGGATCTGCAATCGATAGCCGACCCCGGCAACATCAATAATAATCTGCTCTGGACTGCGATAGGCTAACTGTCCGGTTAAAAGGGCAATCATGATCGTTTCCCCCGAATGTTTTTAGTGGCTGGCGCGATTTTATTGCTTAACTGGTGACTATGGGCATGGCAGATGGCCACCGCAAGGGCATCAGCAGCATCTTCCTGTGCGATTTCGGGTAAATTTAACAGCACTTTTGTCATTTGCTGAACCTGATTCTTTCCCGCTCGACCATAACCGACGACGGCACTTTTTACCTGTAGCGCTGAGTATTCAGCGACCGGGAGACCGGCATTGATTCCAGCGAGCAGAGCTATTCCCCGAGCATGTCCCAGTTTTAGCGCAGAAGCGGGGTTGCGAGCCATAAATACCTGTTCAACAGCAACCGCTTCCGGTTGATGTTTTTCAATCAGCAGGCAGAGTTGCTGATAAATTATCTGCAAACGTACAGCTAAAGAATCTTTGCTGTGGGTAAAGATGGCTCCGTTATCCAGATGGATCAGCCGGTTTCCCTGCTGCTCAATAAAACCATAGCCGGTTGCTTTACTGCCAGGATCAATCCCTAGAATTCTCATATAGACTCAAGGTTCAAGGTTCAAGGTTCAAGGTTCAAGGTTCAAGGTTCAAGGTTCAAGG
>JAOZMV010000145.1 GCA_029934095.1 Desulfuromusa sp.
TTGGTCTTTTAAATAAATTTTTTGTGACCCACAGGATGGACTGCGTTGTTGCAGAATTGCCAGTTTGCAATGGGTGAGTCTGGCAATTTTAAGACATTCCTGTGCACCATGGAGGAAAGTTTCTGTCACATTTTGACCCTCCTCATTGTTAAGTTCACCGTTGCCGGAAAGAACCGCAACCCCGTCACCGTGATTGAACCAACATTTTGGCCGCGGTGTCGATAGCCCGGCTAATTGCTCAGGACAAACCGGAATCGGGGTGAGTTGATTTTGTTCAAGAAAGTCAATGACCGCTTGTGAATAATTATCGCTACCATCGTAACGGGTTCGCAAACCGAGGAGACAACTGCTGACGAGAATCGGGTGCATGGTGTTCAACTTTAGCCGTTAGAGGGGAGGGGATTAATGAGGGTTGCTGCAGGCGGTTCACTCTCTAGAATCTTGACTTGCCGATCAATAATTTTTACTCTCCCTGCAGCAATCCACTGGATTGCCTGTGGGTAAATTATGTGCTCCTGCTCCAAAATGCGTGCCGCAAGGGTCTCTTCGGAATCATCATGCAGTATTGGTACGACGGACTGAATAATGATTGGACCGGTATCAACTCCAGCATCAACAAAATGAACCGTGCAGCCAGAGAATTTTGCACCATATTCGATGGCTTTAAGCTGGACATGTATTCCCGGAAATGATGGTAACAGAGAGGGGTGGATATTGATGATTCTCTGTGGAAAGGCCTGCAGGAAAAGGGTAGAAATGATGCGCATAAAACCAGCCAGAACAACCAACTCAGCCCCGACTTTCTTCAGTGTGGTAACAACCGCTTGATCAAATTTTTCCCGTTTGTCAAATTCACGGTGATTGATGCAGAGAGTTTCAATCCCAGCCTGAGCCGCCCGCTTCAGTGCTCCCGCTTCCGGGTTATTGCTGAGAACCAGACAAATTTCAGCATCGAGTAAGCCCTGTTGGCATTGATCAATGATTGACTGAAGATTTGTGCCGCCACCCGAAGCCAGGATTGCTAAGCGTAATTTTTGTTTTGCACTCATTGTTCCTGCCTTCTGCAACCGTTAAGCTCGATTTAGACGAGTTCAACCAGTGGTGTTTCTGCTTTGGTTATCTCACCAATTAAATAGGCTTTGTCACCCAGTCCAGCAAGACGCCCGATGACATCTTCGGTATCATCTGGCGAAACCACCAGAACCATGCCGATACCATAGTTAAAAGTTCGATACATTTCATCTTCTGGAATATTTCCACCTTGGCGCAATAGCTCAAAAATTGCCGGTTTCTCCCAGCTCCCCTTGTTGATGACAGCTTTACAATGGCGGGGTAGAATGCGGGGGATGTTTTCCAGTAAGCCACCACCGGTAATATGGGCAATCCCTTTAATTTCAAAGGTTTTTATCAGGTTGAGAATGCTTTTGACATAAATTCGTGTCGGGGTCAGAAGCTCTTGCCCGAGAGGCTTGTCCAGTTCGTCCGGCTGAGAAGTTAAATCGAGTTGTAGCGTTTCCAACAGAATTTTTCGCGCCAGAGAAAAACCGTTGGAATGGAGTCCGGTGGATGCAATACCAATAATCTGGTCACCCGTTGAGATGGTTGATCCGTCGATGATTTTATCATTATCAACGACGCCAACGGAAAATCCTGCCAGGTCATATTCTCCACCTGTATACATACCGGGCATCTCGGCTGTTTCACCGCCCAGTAGTGCACAGTTGGCCTGCTTGCAACCTTCAGCAATCCCCTTAATAACCTCCACGGCCTGTTCTGGAGCCAATTTAGCTGTAGCCAGATAATCGAGGAAAAAGAGTGGCTCTGCTCCCTGAACGATAATATCATTGACACACATTGCGACCAGATCAATCCCGACGGTATCGTGTTTGTCGAGCATGAAAGCAAGTTTCAGTTTAGTACCGACACCATCCGTAGCAGCGACCAGGGTAGGACGTTGGTATTTACTGTTATTGAGTGTGAAGAGTCCCCCAAACCCACCAATATCAGTGAGAACCTCGGGACGGGATGTCTGTTTAACCAGCGGTTTGATCAGTTCGACAAAGTGGTTTCCCGCATCGATATCTACCCCGGCATCTTTGTAGGTGATCGGTTTTTTAGTGCTCAATTTTTGACTCCTTAAATGGTGAAATGGTCGGCATTAGACCACTCAGTGAGTGGCTTGTCAATAATGGTTAGCTACTTATAACTGAAAAGTTATTCTCTTCAGATCCCTATCTTTCCCTGTAATGAATAACTGAAATATGTTAATTTTAGCAGAGTTTTTCCGGAGTGCAGTAAAATTGAATCCGCGCCTAAAAGTGGCTTGTTTAAGTATCAGGGAATGAATGTGGAAAATTTAAGTATCAGGGTGGTTGCCGAACCTGATTTGGATGCCATTTTGCGGATTGAGGAGGGTTGTTATCCACTCCCATGGTCATTTCAACAGTTTGTCCAAGAGTTGGAGAACCCTGTTGCATCACTGCTTGTATGTGAAGTTGAAAATGAAATTGTTGGTTATATCTGTTATTGGTTAATCGCGGATGAGATGCAGATTTTGAATCTGGCGACAGCGCCTCAATTTCGCCGCAAGGGGGTTGCTGCACAATTAATGACTCAGGCTTTCAGCCGCTGCCTGCCCGAACACCTCTCCTCAGTCTGGCTTGAAGTAAGGGCTGCAAATCAGGCTGCAATTGCCCTCTATCAACGCCACGGATTCAAGCAAAGTGGAATTCGCAAAGCTTACTATCGAGATGGTGAAGATGCCATTGTTATGGTTAAAACACTTAAGAATCAATAGTTTCAGGAGTGAACTTAATGAAAAACATTAAGACAATTGTGCTGTCAAATCAAGAAATATCGCCTGGCTACTTTCGGATGAAAATTTTAGCTCCTGACTACAGTAAAACATCCCAACCGGGTCAGTTTGTTATGTTTCGGGTGCAGCGTTCTTTGCCACCGTTATTGCGGCGTCCGTTTGGGATTTTTCGGGTTGGATTCATGCCTGCAGATTGTGACAATATGCCAGCGAAGGAATTTATTGAGATTATCTATAAAGTTGTCGGCAGCGGCACAGAAATTATGCAGAGGTTGCATCAGGGTGATCCGGTTGAATTGCTGGGACCTTTAGGTACGGGGTTCGATTGCGGAGAACCGGCAGAAGAAAAGATTCTGGTCGGTGGGGGGATCGGTCTTGTACCACTCTATTCATTGGCGGAGAAACTGGTTGAAACGTCTCGAGTGCGACTCTTGATGGGGGGGCGCACTCGAGATGATATTATCACGGTGACAGAATTTGAGCGTCTCGGTGTCGAAACCTACGTTTCAACTGAGGATGGAAGTCTGGGGGAAGAGGGACTGGTCACTCAAGTTCTGGAGCGGAAACTTGACAAATATCCAAAGGCGACAGTTTTTGCTTGCGGACCAATGCCGATGATTGAGGCGGTGCAAGATATCTGTTTATCACGTGGAGTTTCTCTACAGGTTTCACTCGAAGCTTTGATGGCTTGTGGGGTTGGTGCCTGTCTCAGTTGTGTTGTCAAGGGGGCAGGCCATACTGAGATCGAACCTCGCTACCTTTGTACTTGTACCAGCGGCCCTGTTTTTGCGGCTGAGAAACTCGATTGGAGCAAAACTGAAGTCAAGATGGTGAAAAGTGGAGGCTGCAAATGATCAAGTCTGACGATAATCTGTTACCGCCGAAACTGGCTGTAGAAATTGCAGGAATAAAATTTAAAAATCCAGTTATGCCAGCGTCCGGAACCTTTGGTTATGGTGAGGAATATGCCCCCTACCTTGATTTAAACCAACTTGGCGCTGTGGTTACCAAGGGGTTGTCCCTTCACCCTAAAGCGGGGAACAATACTCCACGCACCTGTGAAACGGTCAGTGGTATGCTCAATGCCATTGGTTTGCAGAATGTTGGTGTGGATGCTTTTATCCGCGATAAAATGCCGTTTCTTGAACAATTCAAAACTCCTGTCATTGTCAATTTTTTTGGTAACACGCAGGACGAATATGGCGAGGTTGCCGCTCGTCTAGATGATGTTCCAGGTGTTGCTGCCCTGGAGATGAATATCTCTTGTCCCAATGTCAAACATGGGGGAATTGTCTTTGGTACTGATCCCAAAGCCGCTTTTGCAGCCGTATCTTTAGTGCGAAAACGGACCACCAAGCCGTTAATTGTTAAGCTGACCCCTAATGTGACCGATATCCAGATCACTGCCAGGGCAGCTGAAGATGCCGGGGCTGACGTTCTAAGTTTAATTAATACTCTGACGGGCATGGCGGTTGATGTTAAAACCCGCAAGCCACGTTTGGCAAATACTATCGGTGGTTTGTCCGGTCCCGCAATCAGACCAATTGCGGTGCGACTGGTGCATCAGGTGGTTCAGGCGGTTCAGATTCCGGTGATTGGTATCGGTGGTATTTCCCGTGCCATGGATGCTCTGGAATTTTTAATTGTTGGAGCCAGGGCGGTCCAGGTTGGGACCGCAAACTTTGTTGATCCGAATGCCATGGCGGTCATTATTGCCGGTCTGGAAGAATTCTGTCGGGAAGAGGGAATAGCTGATATCAATGATTTGATCGGAACCCTGGAGCTATAGT
>JAOZMV010000146.1 GCA_029934095.1 Desulfuromusa sp.
GCCGCCAATAGAAGCTGCTGGCTCAATGCCGCCGGCGACGTGTGGTTTGAAACCGGCTTTTTTCATCATCGGAATGGTGAAAGCTCCGGTTGAAACGACATTCGCAATGGCACTACCTGAGATGGAACCAAATAGACCTGAAGCGATAACGGCAACTTTACCCGGGCCACCAATTTTGTGACCCACAGCTGCCAGAGGGAAGTCGATGAAAAATTTCTGCGCACCACATTTTTCCAGAAATGCACCAAAGAGGACAAAGAGGATAATGTAAGTAGCAAGAACATTAGCCATAATGCCGAAGATCCCGTCACTCTTATAAAAAATCGAAACACAAAGTTCCGGGAAACTGGCACCGGCATGCGAGACGAGGTCGGGCATGTAATCGCCGTATACACCATAGGCAAGCATGGCGACACCGATAACAACAAAGACGTTGCCCACGACTCGTCGAGCCAGTTCAATACTCACCAGGACACCGGCAACAGCCATAACCATGTCCAACTGTGTCTCAGCACCGGTACGGTAGTTGATCACTTCAAAGTTGTACATCCAGTAGCCGATAGTCACAACTGAAATGATGATCAAGAGGTAATCGACAATCCGCATCACCGTTGACTTGCACTTGTATAAGAGGAATACCAGGATGTAGGTGATGATGACGTAAATTCCACGGTGGAACTGGGTGGCTGCGGGAGAGAGTACCGCAGCATAGGAGTAAAACAACAGCAGGAAGAGGGAACAAGCATCAAAGAAGATCCGCTCAATTTTGTTTAATTCATTATACACGGGAAACCTCTACTCAGTTAAAAGTTCAGGTTAAATACTGGGGATCACGAAATAATGAACAAAAATATAATAAACCAGATTTATTCACTATTGCCTGTTCCCGAGTGAAAAATATCGGGGCAGGGTAAAATACCCTGCCCCGAATGAATAACAATCAAGAAAAGAGTTTAGAGAACCCCTTTTTCTTTCCAGAACTTGATAGCACCTGGGTGCATTGGGGTGACGATGCCATCAGCACCTTTAGCGATTGACATGGCCTTGAAGGTTTTCTTTTGAGAAACCATGTGTGCCAGACCTTCAGGGGTGTAGATTGCAGAGAGAAGCTTGTAGACGACGTCATCAGAAACGTCTTTGTTGGCTACCCAAAGAGCTGAATCCTGGAAGGATGGTGTGTCGGTGTCAACGCCCTTGTAGGTGCCTGCAGGAATAGAGAGTTTTCCGAAGTATGGGTATTTTTTGAAGAAGCCGGAAGCTTCTGCATCAGCACCCAGGTCGATCATTTCAATATCGTTGGTTTGGGCAGCCATAATGACAGCACCGGATGGGAAGGCAGTAAAGAGCCAGAAGGCATCCAGTTGGTTGTTACCGAATGCAGCTGCAGCATCGTTGTAACCCATGGCATTGCGCTCAATTTTGTCCCAAACACCCATGTGGTTGAAAAAAAGATCACAGTTAGCGAATGCACCGGAACCAGCATTACCAACGCCAACTTTTTTACCGGCCAGATCTTTAACCGACTTGATGCCTGAACCTTTTTTGACAACCAATTGTGCAGGGGCACCGTAGAGGAAGGAGACCGCACGCACGTTGGTGTACTTTTTAGCATCCTTTTTCATCATGCCGTTGGCGCCGAGATAAACATGACCAGAGTAAACAGTGGCAAAGTCCATTTTGCCAGAGTTAACTTTGCGCAGGTTCTCAACTGAACCGGCTGAGGATTGTGCTTTGACGCTGATTGAATCAATAGCTTTAACTGGGCCATAAACCTGGATGGCGTTAGCTACGGTTTGGAAGGTACCACCGGCTGGGCCTCCACCGAAAACAATACGATCCTTAGCAAGAGCTGGCATGCTGAAGGCGACGGTTGCTACGATAAGTAGCGCTAAAACTTTAACAACTTGTTTCATTTTTACATTCTCCTTTGTGTGGGTTAATGAAGCATGGTACTAGCAAATCGTGAGTTTGTTCATCATCTTCCTGAAAAGATAGCGTGGTGCTACCGTTTTGTTTGATTCCAATCCGATGTTATAAATTAAACCTATAAACTATATTGAAGTAGAATCCTATATAAAAGCTGTCTGGAACTATAAATAATCTGAGCGTCAGGGATTGTATCGCAAAGATAATGCCATTTTTAGAATCATGTTTTTTTTTTACAGATCTGCATCAACAGTGAATTGTTACTTTTATTGTCAGTTTCTTTTGAATGGTTTGATAACTTTTATGTGGCTAAAATTAGCCACCAGTGGTCAACCATGGCCGTTTGATGTGAGGTGAGCGGAAGAGTCTGGTTGCAATTGCATTGTGGTGTTCTGAGAGGTGTTTTTTAGCATCAGAGGAGCTCCTGTTTTACCGGATGATACCTATTTATTTGCTTGAATTGCGGCATCGATATATTCCTTGCCAATTTCTTTTTCAAACATTTTCCAAACCGGCTGCATCGTGTCGATCCACTGTTGACGTTCAGCAACGCTGAGCTGAATGACTGTGGAACGCCTGGAGTTGATAACTTGCTGGCGGTCAGAAATGGTTTTTTCTGCAGTTATTTTATTGCCGAAAGCAACGGCTTCATCCAAGGCCTTTTTAACCTCAGTCCTGATGCCATCGGGGAGACCTATCCAGAATTCAACTGAGGTGATCACCATATCATCAAGGACACCATGATTGGACTCGGTGATGTATGGTTGCACCCGGTAAATATTTTTTGAGTAGATGTTGGAGCAACTATTTTCCTGACCGTCGATCACTTTATTTTGCAGCAGAGTATAAACTTCAGAGGAAGGTTTCCTCATGGGTATTGCACCAATGGCCTCAAACTGCGCCACCGAAATGGCAGAAGAGGTAATGGCGAATTTTTTGTACCTGGCGTCAGTTGGAACCCGTAATGGCGTGGTGGCGGACAGTTGTTTCAGGCCGTTGTGCAGGAATTCAAGACCTATCAGCCCTTTTTTCTTGGTTGCCATTAATAGCTTTTGGCCCGTTGGCCCTTGCTGGAATGCTTCAACGGCAGTCATGTCTTTGAACAGAAAAGGCAGCTCAAAAAGCTGTAGTGATTTGGTGTATTTTTTTAATATTGAGAGTGAGGGAGCCGCGATTTGCACCTTGCCCAAGAGCATGTCTTCGAGTACTTCGTGGTCATCACCCCGCTGAGAATCGGGGAAAACTTCCACAGTAACTTTGCTTTTCAAACGTTGCTCAACCAACTCTGCGAATCTGTTGGCCATTTGACCTTTTGGTGTGTTTTCAGTGGCATTGTGACAAAACCTGATCACAATCGGGGCTGCCATTGCAATTGTTGTAGCGGTCACCAGGATAGCCGCGACCAATAGACTGATTAGTGCAAACTTGTTGCTTTTCATCTTACACTCCCCGTAT
This sequence comes from Desulfuromusa sp., assembly GCA_029934095.1. Lineage (GTDB taxonomy): Bacteria > Desulfobacterota > Desulfuromonadia > Desulfuromonadales > Geopsychrobacteraceae > Desulfuromusa. The sequence continues at coordinate 3,382 of JAOZMV010000146.1, forward strand.
AACAAATCTGTTGGCTATGCCACGGTCGCAGCAATATCTAAAATAAGATTTTTTTGTTAACCTCATCACCCAAAAGCAAGGATTGCGCCATTTCGTAATTCTGTTGACTTTCCAAATGACTTGATTGCGATGATCGAATGAATAAGGTATTCACCTTTACCACTGTTGTTTTAAGAGGATCTGAGTGTTGAAAAAAACTTTTCTGGCGCCAGCTAAAATTAATCTGTGCTTGCACGTACTTGGCAGGCTGGAAAATGGTTATCACGAACTGGCAATGGCGATGCAACGGGTTGATCTGTGTGATGATATACAAATTCAAGTTGGGGGATTATCAGGTGTCCGCGTGATTTGTGCGGGAGTTGAGCTGCCTCCGGATGAAGAAAATATTGTTGCGCGGGCCACCCGATTATTTCTGGAAGAGACCCATATTAATGTTGGAATAGATATTGAGATTAATAAAAGGATACCAGTTGCTGCCGGTTTGGGTGGCGGGTCTTCAGATGCAGCAACCGTCCTGCTGGGTCTGTCAGAAATGCTTGAAGTTGATCTAAGCTCTAAGCAACTTCTTAAAATGGGAAGTCGCCTCGGAGCTGATGTCCCTTTCTTTATATTTCAACAGCCAGCCTGGGCGACTGGAATCGGAACCACCCTTGAACCTTTGCCGGTTTTGCCTGAGGTTGCTTATTTGCTAATCAACCCGGGGATAGCTGTATCGACTGCCGATGTTTACCGAAGTTTACAGTTGACAAAAGGGGGTGAACTGGCTAACCTTCCAAGGTTTTCTGTCGTGACCAGAGATGACCTTTGCGCTGCATTGCACAATGACCTTGAGTCGGTGACTCTGCAACGATTTCCACTTATAGAAGAAATTAAGCAGCGGTTGCTTGCCCACGGAGCTTCAGGCGCTCTGATGTCGGGCAGTGGCGCCACTGTTTTTGGTGTTTATTCCGACTTTACGGCGGCAAGCAGGGCGGCTGATGAACTGGCCGCAGGAACGGGTTGGCTGGTATATCCAGTTCATCCAATTTAGCCTGACATACAGATTTGAGGTTGACAGCAGAAACCAACTTGGGTAAAACCTGCCGGTTTGTTGCTTGGTAACTTACTTTTAGAATAACTATCAAAAATTTAATGGGGCATGGCCAAGCGGTAAGGCACTGGATTTTGATTCCAGCATTCCCAGGTTCGATCCCTGGTGCCCCAGCCATTT
>JAOZMV010000009.1 GCA_029934095.1 Desulfuromusa sp.
AGGCGAATCACTCTTTGGGATTCAAGGCAGATTTGCGTGATTATGGTATCGGGGCTCAAATTCTTTCTGATCTGGGAGTCCGTAAGTTGCGTTTAATGACAAATAATCCGAAAAAGATGGTGGGTCTTGAGGGTTATGGTCTGGAAATTGTCGAGCGGGTGCCGATTGAGGTGCCGGCCCATAAGGACAATCTTAAATATTTAAAAACTAAGCGGGAAAAAATGGGTCATCTGCTGGAAAATCTCTAGTAGAATTGTCGGAGGTCATTATGTTGGAAATTATCGAAGGAACACTTGAAGCTAAAGATTTTCGTTTCGGGATTATCGTTAGCCGTTTTAACAGTTTTATCTCTGATCGGTTACTGGAAGGGGCGATCGATACCCTCACACGTCATGGAGCAAACAGTGATCAAATAACGGTGATAAAGGCTCCTGGTGCTTTTGAACTGCCGCTGGTTGCTCAAAAAATGGCGAGTTCAAATAAATATGATGCCCTCATCTGTCTGGGTGCCGTCATTCGCGGTGGAACACCCCATTTTGAATATGTCAGCTCAGAAATGACCAAAGGGATTGCTTCTGTTTCGCTGCAATCGGGATTGCCAATTGCCTTTGGTGTCTTGACGACCGATTCAGTTGAGCAGGCTATAGAGCGGGCTGGAACCAAAGCTGGTAATAAGGGTGTTGAGGCTGCTATGAGCGCCATTGAGATGGTAAATCTGCTGGGATCTGTTTAATCAAATGTCGACTAACCGCCGCGTTGGACGTGAATATGCGCTGAAGATGTTGTTTGCTCTTCAACTCAGCAAAGATCAAGAGGAGACAAACCAGCTTCTCGTTAATTTTTGGGAAAATTTTCGTTTTGCAGACGATGATTTAGGGGAACCTTTGGCTGCTGCTGATGTTCCATTAGCAACTTCTTCTCGTTTGTTTGCTGAGTCGCTTGTCAACGGCGTTGTCGAGTTTCGTTCAGTTATTGATAAGAAGATTTCGGAGATTGCGAAAAACTGGTCTTTAGAACGGATGACCCCTGTTGATTTATCCATTCTCCGGATTGGTGCCTATGAGCTGCTTTATCTTCCTGAAATTCCAGATTCAGTCGTCATTGATGAAGCTATTGAAATTGCCAAGCGTTATGGAACAAAAGACTCTCCCTCTTTTATCAACGGACTGCTTGATAAAATCGCTAAGAACTCTGCTTAAATAGTCATTTGAAATTATTTTTTAAGAATTGAGACTGCTATGAGTGCAATTAAATTTGGTTTGCTCGGATTCGGAACTATCGGCACCGGTGTTGTCCGGAACTTTCAGCGGAATGCCGCAACGATAAAGAAACGGCTCGGTAGTGAGTTAGAATTATTTAAAATTGCTGATCTTGATATTGAAACTGACCGTGGGGTCGAGTTGAAATCAGGAGTACTGAGTGCTGATGTCGAGGATGTTATCAGCAATCCTGAAGTTGATATCGTTATTGAGTTAATCGGTGGCTATGAACCGGCAAAAAGCTTTATTCTTAAAGCGATTGCCAACGGCAAGCATATCGTCACTGCCAACAAAGCACTGATGGCGGTTCATGGGCAGGAAATTATCACAGCTGCCGATCAACAGGGAGTTTCAGTGCTATTTGAGGCTGCTGTTGGTGGTGGCATCCCGATTATTTCAGCTATTAAGGAAAATCTCTGCAGCAATGAATTCAGTTCAGTTCTGGGTATTCTCAATGGCACCTGTAATTTTATTTTAACCAAGATGACTGAAGAGGGTAGCGATTTTGCTCCGGTGCTGCAGGAAGCACAGGACCTTGGCTACGCTGAAGCAGATCCAACATTTGATATTGAGGGTGTTGATACGGCCCATAAAATTGCTTTATTGTCTGCACTCTGTTTCGGGACCACCGTCGATTTTGAACAGGTCTATACTGAGGGAATCAGTAATATCGCTGCAATTGATATTCAGTTTGCAAAGCAGATGGGATATAAAATCAAGCTCCTCGCCATTGGTAAAAATCTTGGTGATAAAATTGAGGTTCGGGTTCATCCAACGATGATTCCAGGGTCTTATCAGCTTGCCGAGGTTAATGGTGTTTTTAATGCGATCCGTTTAAATGGTGATTTTGTTGGTCCAACACTTCTCTATGGGAGCGGTGCCGGTATGGATGCAACGGCCAGTGCGGTGATGGGTGATGTGATGGCCATCAGTAGAGATCAACTTTCAGGAGCTCAATCACGAGTGCCAATTATGGGCTACCGTGCGGATCAGATCAAATCTTTACCGATTAAAGCGATGAGTGAAATCGTTAGTCACTACTACTTGCGTTTCACCACCGTAGACCAACCCGGGGTATTGGCAAAAATAGCAGGTTGTCTGGGAAAGCATGACATCAGTATTCAGTCAATGATCCAACCGGAATGGCATGAGGCTGATTCTATCCCCATTGTCCTGATGACCCATACAGCGAAAGAGATCGATGTCTCCAGGGCTTTAACCGAAATAGAAGCGTTAGATATTATCTCCGAGCCGACCTGTCTGATCAGGGTGGAGCACGATCTGGATTAAGATACCGCTTCCGGAAGCTGAACAAACCCTCCAACTGCCCTTGATAGCGCGGCTGGAGGGTTTTTGTTTAGTTGGTAGAAATTTCCGGTTCCACGACATAACGTTTGATTTTGCGGGTGGTAGTTTTTGGAAATTCATCTTCTCTGAGGGTGAATTTTTTAACCCTTTTGTAGTCGGCCAAATCTTTACCACAGGTCAGGATTTCCTTGCGGATCAGGACTTCGATTTCTGCTGCTGACATCGGTTCATCAGCCTGATTTTTTGCCAGTTCGAATAGTGCTTCCTCATTTGGAAAAATAACCGCATAGACCTCCTCTGAAGTTGCCCCGACTTTATGCCCATAGACCATTATTTCTGCAATATAGGGGCTTTTGAGGAGTTGGTTTTCTATCTCTTCTGGATAAACATTTTTGCCATTCGGTGTTACAATTAAATTCTTAACCCGCCCGCAAATGGAGAGCATATTATCTTCATCTATGCGACCCAGATCTCCGGTACGATACCAGCCGTCACTCAGTGCTTCAGCTGTTGCTTTTTTGTTATTATAGTAGCCAAGCATAACGTTCGGCCCTTTTACTTTGATTTCACCTTCCCCTTCAGTATTTGGATTGTCTATCAAAACTTCAATCCCCTCCAAAACCTCCCCGGTAGTGCCGGGCTTGCTCTTGAAGGGACTTTCCGCAGAGATGATTGGGGATGTTTCGGTAATGCCATAGCCTTGTAGTAAGGTCAGCCCAAGACTATGAAAGCCTTCAGCGATAGCGGGATCAAGAGCAGCACCGCCACTGACAAATGTGGTCTTTTCTCCCAGGGACTGTTTTACTTTTTTGGCAACAATGCTTCGCGTCAATGGGTATTTGTAAAGTAAGCGAGATAGACTTTTAGAGTTGATATTTTTCATGATCCTATCAAGCAGCAAGCGGTAGACTGCAGGAACACCGATCAGGAAGGTCGGTTTGATCTCGTTGAGATTGTCGCCAAGTTTTTTAATTGATTCTGCAAAACTGACCAGTCCCCCACGAGAGAGGGGGAGTAAGACCCCACAGACTTGTTCAAAAACATGGTTGATTGGTAAAAAAGAGAGAGTTTGTATCGAACTGTCCAGCTGGAAACGCTGATTAGCAGCTTCAATATTACTGACGATATTCCGGTGGCTGAGCATGGCACCCTTTGAACGACCAGTGGTGCCGGATGTATAGAGGATAACGGCTCTATCTTCTGGCTGGTGGTCAGCTGGTGCCAGTGGAGTGGAATTGAAAATATCCTTGTAGTAAAAAAGGCGTTTTTGTTTTAATAAACGATGACGTGATATGGCAGATTCGGAGAGGAAATTTATCCCTTTCTTTTTCTTTCCAGGGTCTCCCTCCTGTTCTGCCAAACCTGAGTAGGCTTGAATGGCAGCTTCTTCAATTGGTTTACGCCGTTCTGGTGAAATTTCCAGATCCTTGACTAATTCCTTCCACAGGGAGGTCAGGTTCTCCATCATTGCGGCATCGTCATCTTGGTTGATCAGCTCAGCAAGAGGGGTATCAATCAGGATAATTTTTTTCAGCTTGGGGAGATCATCTACCACATCGAGGAGGGTGTCAAACTGTGGTTGTCCAACGAAGACAGCCTCTGTATTGGAATCATTCAGGATATGTCGCAGTTCTGTTGCTTTAAGTTCCTTATCAATTGGAATGGCAATACAACCCGCTCTCAGTATTGCAAGGTATGAAACAACCCAGCGCGGGGAGGATGGCCCTAAAAGTGCAATATGGGACTTTTTTTTGATTCCTAACTGTGCTATCCCTGCCGCCAACTTTTCAACGGTATCCCAGAGCTTGGTATAGGTAAGAGGTTTCCACTCTCCTTTGTGTTTATACTGTAGAGCAACTTTATCGGTGTGTTGTTGACAGCTGGCCCGGATTAACTGGTCAATTGTGTGCACTTTTATGCTCCTTATTGAGTGTTGTGAAAGTCTTACTTGACGGTTTATTTAAGGGATTCAGAAAAAACATTCTAGCCTTGTCAGTAACATCAGGCAAGTCTCAAAAAATTCTGCATCTAGATAGTGTTGAATATGTCAAAAGCAGAGTGAAATTGACGAAATAGCTTGACAGTTTGCTTGCCATTCTGATAAAAGAACGCCGCGGTTTGTTGCAGGCACGTAGCTCAGTGGGAGAGCACTTCCCTGACACGGAAGGGGTCGGCGGTTCAATCCCGCCCGTGCCTACCATCCCGGGTAAGCGAATATAGCGGTACTGATTTGGGGCATCTGTGAGATGCCTCTTTTAGTTTTTACTTGATTTAGAGGCATAAATAGATACAGGGGAAATTATATGGCTTTATTACATATCGAACTTCCTGATGGGTCGATCAAAGAGGTTGAGTCTGGTGCGACTCCCCATGATGTGGCTCTTACGATTGGTGAAGGGTTAGCCCGTCAATCTATTGCAGCTCGTTTTGATGGTGAGTTGATAGACATGACCAGACCACTGGAACGATCAGGAAACCTGGCCTTGATTACACAGAACTCTGCGGAAGCATTGGAAATCATACGCCATTCCTCTGCCCATTTGATGGCTCAGGCGGTCAAAAAACTTTATGGTAATGAGGTGCAGGTCACCATTGGACCGGCTATCAAAGATGGTTTTTACTATGATTTTTATAGTGAAACTAAAAAATTTATTCCGGAAGATTTCCCGGTTATTGAAGCAAAGATGGCTGAACTCGCCAAGGCTGATCAATCGGTTGTGCGCGAGGATGTCTCTCGTTCTGACGCAATTGAATTATTTCGTGGTCTGGGTGAGAACTATAAAGTTGAGCTGATCGAAGACCTTGATGCAGAGCAGGTTTCTCTCTATCGGCAGGGTGACTTTGTCGATCTTTGCCGCGGCCCCCATGTTCCACGTACTGGATTTCTTAAGGTTTTTAAGTTGACCAGTCTTGCCGGTGCCTATTGGCGTGGTAATGAAAATAATGCCATGTTGCAACGGATCTATGCGACGGCATTTCAAAATAAGAAAGAGTTGAAAGCACACCTTCATCGCCTTGAAGAAGCACGAAAACGGGATCATCGTAAGCTGGGTCGAGAGCTGGATCTATTTTCTTTCAGTGAAGAGGCAGGAGCCGGGTTAGTACTTTGGCACCCTAAAGGGGCTATGCTCAGAGCAATTATCGAGGACTTTGAGCGTAAAGAGCATCTGAAGCGTGGTTATGAGCTGGTTGTCGGCCCACAGATTCTCAAAACAGAACTCTGGAAAATGTCCGGACATTACGAACATTATCGGGAGAACATGTATTTCACTGAAGTTGACGAGCAGGGCTACGGGATTAAGCCGATGAACTGTTTGGCACATATGCTGATTTACAAATCGAAGCCCCGCTCTTACCGCAATTTGCCAATCCGTTATTTTGAGCTTGGCACTGTCCATCGCCACGAAAAGTCAGGGGTTCTACACGGTTTACTCCGGGTTCGTGGTTTTACTCAGGACGACGCCCATATTATCTGTCGTCCGGATCAGATTGACGCTGAAGTTAAAGGGGTCATGAATTTTGTTCAGGATGTTGCGCGGATCTTTGGTTTTGAGTACGTGATGGAACTATCGACCCGTCCGGAGAAATCAATCGGTAGCGATGCCGATTGGGATCAGGCAACTAATGCGTTGCAGAGCGCTTTGGAAGACAGTGGCCAGCCGTTTGAGTTCAATCACGGAGATGGTGCTTTTTATGGTCCAAAGATCGATGTTAAACTTAAGGACTCGCTTGACAGAGAGTGGCAGTGTGCTACAATCCAGTGCGATTTTACCCTGCCAGAGCGCTTTGATCTGACTTATGTCGGTGCTGACGGGGAAAAACATCGGCCGGTTATGTTGCACCGGGTCATTGTTGGTTCGATAGAACGTTTTATCGGGATTCTGATAGAACATTATGCAGGAAGTTTTCCTCTCTGGCTTTCGCCGGTTCAGGCGGTTGTCTTGAATGTCACTGACAATCAAGCTGTTTATGCGCAACAGGTTTTTGAGCAATTGCGTGAAGCTGGTGTCCGTGTTGAACTTGATATCCGTAATGAGAAACTTGGTTTCAAGATTCGTGAAGCACAGATGGCCAAGATTCCTTATATGCTGGTGATTGGTGATCGGGAGATGGAAAGTCAGACAGTTGCCCCACGTTTCAGGGATGGTAAAAGTTTAGAAACGGTCAGTGTTCCCGGTTTTATCAATATGGTTCAGACTGAAACAGCAGCCTATAAATAGTAGTGTTGAAACAAGGGCCCGAGGTGGGTCTTTTCGTTGTTTGGATTTATACCTTTTAACGAGAACAGAGGAGTGAGGTCATAGCTAAAGAAGCGAATATCAATGAGGCCATTAATGCTCGGCAGGTGCGGGTTATTGATGATGAAGGCGGTCAGTTGGGAATTCTGGGTACCGAGCAGGCGCTATCCCTTGCTGTAGAGCAGGGTCTTGATCTGGTGGAAGTTTCACCCCAGGCAGATCCCCCTGTTTGTCGCATTATGGACTATGGTAAATATAAGTACCAACAGGCAAAACGCGCTTCTGAAGCCAGAAAAAAACAGGTCAAGGTTGAAATTAAAGAAGTTAAAATGAGACCAAAGACCGATGACCATGATTTTCAGTTTAAAATTAAACACGCTCGCCGTTTTCTCGAAGAGGGGAATAAAGTCAAATTGACAATCATGTTTCGAGGGCGGGAGAATGCTCATCCCGATCAGGGAATGATGCAGTTGAAAAAAGCGATTGAAGCTTTAAAAGATATCGGGCAGGTAGAGTCTCATCCGAGTAAGATGGGGCGTTTTATGACCATGATGATCGGCCCGATTAAAAAATAAATTATAAACATCCAAAACAGACCCAATAGAAAAGTAACAGGAGAGACAGATGCCTAAAATTAAAACCAATCGTGGTGCCGCCAAACGTTTTCGTAAAACCGGTACCGGTAAAATTCGTCGAAACAAAGCTTATACCAGTCATATTTTGACCAAGAAGACGACAAAGCGGAAACGTGCATTGCGTCAGTCTATTATTGTTGCAAAGAGCGATTCGAAAAATATTTCCCAATTAGTTCCGTATTTGTAGCTTGATCTGCTGCTTTCTGGCAGTACGGTTGTGAACTGTGGGGACAATCTCCCCCTGCAGATCCAGCCACGGCAGTTGCCGAAAAACTATTCAATGAGAAGGAGCAAGCGAGATGCCAAGAGTAAAAAGAGGCTTTAAAGCCAGACGTCGCCGTAACAAAGTCCTGAAACTAGCTAAAGGTTATCGTGGCGCCAGAAGTAAGTTGTTTCGTTCAGCAACAGAGGCCGTTGATCGGGCTCTTAATTATGCTTATCGTGACCGGCGGGTTAAAAAGCGTGATTTCAGAGCTCTCTGGATTGCCAGAATTAATGCCGCTGCACGCGATAATGGTCTTTCCTACAGTCGCCTGATTTATGGTTTAAAGCAGGCTGATGTTGCCCTGGATCGTAAGATTATGGCAGATCTTGCTGTGAATGATCCGGCAGGTTTCACTGTTGTTGCTGAAACTGCCAAAGCCCAGTTGCAATAAACTGATTTTAGCTGATTTAGGGAGATGAAGTGTCAGGCTTCATCTCCTTTTTTTGTTTTCGGGCAGTTGCCTGTTAAAATTTAAAGATCAAACTGACCTCAGATTTTGCGGGTCACTCTGATTATGGATTTGTCACATGAAAGAGCGTTTACAACAGTTACAGGACGATAGCTTGTTGGCGTTACAACAGGCAGGGGATCTTAAAGCACTGCAAGGTGTGCGGGTACAAGTTCTCGGTAAAAAAGGGACGCTAACCGAGGTTATGAAGGGGATGCGTGACCTTGCTGCAGAAGAACGTCCCGCTATCGGTAGTTTGGTTAATACTTTAAAAACTCAGTTTGAGGACTCTTTTGTCGCTCGCCAATTGGAGTTGCAACAGCAGGATATTGCAGCGAAACTGGCAAACGAAAAAATAGATGTCACTCTTCCGGGCAGAAAAAATACGCCAGGAAGTCTCCACCCGGTGACTCTTGTTACTGATGAAGTTATCGAAATCTTTTCACGTCTGGGCTTTGCTGTTGCTGAGGGACCAGAAATTGAACAGGATTTCTACAATTTTGAAGCTCTGAACATTCCCAAAGATCATCCTGCTCGAGATATGCAAGATACATTCTATATCAGTGATGACCGAGTGTTGCGTACTCATACTTCACCGGTACAGATCCGCACGATGATGAAACATAAACCACCCATTCGAATTATTGCTCCGGGGACGGTCTATCGGCGCGATTCTGATATAACCCATAGTCCGATGTTTCATCAGGTTGAGGGTTTTTTAGTCGATGACCGAGTGACTTTTGGTGATTTGAAGGGGGTTCTGACCCACTTTCTCAACGAATTTTTTGGTGCAGGGCACCGTGTCCGTTTTCGGCCCTCTTTTTTCCCTTTTACCGAACCCAGTGCTGAGGTTGATATTGAGTGTGTGATCTGTGGTGGTAGTGGTTGTCGGGTTTGTGGAAAAACGGGTTGGCTGGAAATTCTTGGCTGCGGGATGATCGACCCAGAAGTATTTAAATCAGTCAATTACGATGCTGAGAAATACAGTGGATTTGCTTTTGGTATGGGGCTGGAGCGCATGGCAATGCTGAAATACGGTGTCAACGATCTACGCTTGTTTTTTGAAAATGATCTGCGTTTTCTGAAGCAGTTTTGAACTTGGTAAGGACTTCAATAAATGATAGTAACCTATAACTGGTTGAAAGAATTTGTAGATTTTCAATATGCCCCGCAAGAGCTTTGTGATCAATTGACCATGGTTGGTCTTGAAGTCGATGCGCTTGAAGAAATTGGCGGTAATCTTGATTCGGTTATTGTTGCCAAACTGGAGTCGGTTGAGCAACATCCAGATGCTGACCGTTTAACTGTTTGTCAGGTTAATAATGGTACTGAGGTTGTTCAGGTGGTTTGTGGTGCAACTAATCATAAAACCGGTGATCTCATCGCATTGGCACAGCCGGGTTCAGTTTTGCCGGGTGATTTTAAAATTAAAAAATCCAAGATTCGTGGTCAGGTATCACAGGGGATGCTCTGTTCAGAAAAAGAGTTGGCTCTGGCGGAAGATTCTCCCGGAATTATGATTCTTCCATCCGGTTTAACTCTGGGACAACCAGTTTTTGAAGCTCTTGGGTTGAAAGATTTTCAAATTGAAATTGGTCTGACACCCAATCGACCTGACTGCCTCAGTGTGGTTGGAGTTGCCAGGGAGGTTGCTGCTCTGTGTGGTCAGAAATTGAAATTGCCAGTTTCTCAAATCAGCGAAGCTGCCGATTCGATTGAACAACAGGCCTCTGTTGTTATTGAAAATAGCGAGGGATGTCCCCGTTATGCAGCACGAATGATCAAAAATATAAAGATTGGCCCCTCTCCCGACTGGATGGTTCGACGGTTGGAAGCTGTGGGTATGCGTTCAATTAATAATGTTGTGGATGTTACCAACTATGTGATGATGGAACTTGGTCATCCGTTGCATGCTTTTGACTTTAGATTTTTGCAGGATCAGAAAATTGTCGTTAAGTCTGCCCAGCAAGGTGAAAAGTTTAAGACTCTGGATAATCAGGAGCACTCTTTAACCGCTGACGATTTGATGATCTGTGATGGTCAACAATCTGTTGCCCTGGCCGGGGTTATGGGGGGGCTTGATTCTGAGGTAAAGGATAATACCGATACGATTCTGTTGGAAGCCGCATATTTTAAACCAACAATGATCAGGCGGACCAGTAAAAGGTATGGTTTGCATACCGAGTCATCGCATCGATTTGAGCGTGGTGCAGATATTGATATGATTCCAGTAGCGCTCGATCGAGCTGCCAGTTTGATTGCCGAGTTAGCCGGTGGTCAGGTTTTATCTGGAATAATCGACAGTTATCCGCGGCAACTGGATCCTGTTATTTTAGAAATCAGTGCCAAAAAAGCTAAGAGTTTACTGGATATCCCGGTTGATTGTGACAACATTAAACAATTATTTGAATCAATTGGTTTGCAAACCCAGACTGGCAACTGTTCTGACTGTTTACAGGTCAAGGTGCCAAGCTTTCGCCCTGACATTGAGCGTGAAGTTGATTTGATCGAAGAGGTGGCCAGGCTTTATGGCTATGATCAAATTCCAGTAACTATGCCGGTTGGTACAGTTGATGCGCAATTGCCACCACTGCGTCAATTGCTGCAAAAAACTCTCCGTCAAACTATTGTTGCTGCCGGATTTTCAGAGGCAATGAACTACTCATTTGTTGCTGCTGACAGTTTGGAGAAAATCGGGGTTACAGCGGCTGATAGTCGCTCAGTGCAAGTAAAAATCTTAAATCCGTTGTCAGAAGATCAGTCGGTTATGCGCACCAGTCTGGTGCCAAGTTTACTGGAAACGGTTGCCCGTAATTTGAACTACCGTAGCTCTGATTTGAGCTTATTTGAGCTGCGGCCAATCTTTTTGACTCAGCCAGAAAATGGTCAATCTGTTGAGCCATTATCACTGACAGCTGTTATGTCCGGGCAACGCGAGCCAGAAGGATGGTCGCAATCTTCTGCTGCCGTTGATTTCTACGACATTAAAGGCGTCGTAGAAAAAATACTTACCAAGGTAAATATTGACAACGTTTCTTTTGATGCAAATTTTTCTCAACCATATTTGCATCCAGGTAAATCTTGTCGCTTGATGTTCGGCAACCAGTTACTTGGTTTTCTTGGCGAAATTCACCCGGAAGTTTTAACCCGGTTTTCTATTGACCAGCCGGTATATATCTTTGAGCTCGATGTCGAAAATATCATTGCTACAGCTGGGAAGTATGCACAGTTTAAACCGTTATCCCGTTTTCCTGATGTGAAACGTGACAGTGCACTGCTTCTGGATGAATCAATTTCGGCTGATCAGGTTATGGATATTGTCAACAGGAGCAAAATCAGATTTGTTGAAAGTGCTACTATTTTTGATCTGTATACTGGCAAAGGAGTTCCTGCGGGAAAGAAGAGCCTTGCTATCCGGGTTTGTTATCGAGATCTGGAAAAAACCTTAACTGAAGTAGAAGTCAGTAAGTCCCATGACAAGCTGATTCGTTCTCTCTGCCATCTCCTCGGAGCAGAAATTCGCTGATTGACCTTGCAGACTCACAATCTGTATGATATAAATCTAGAAAAATCAGATAGATAGTAGACCCCATATAACGCATCTCAGGCTTAAGCGGGAGGGATCATGACCAAAGCAGATCTTATTGAAAGTGTTTACCTGACCACCGGTTTTTCCAAGAAAGAATCAGCTGCCATTGTTGAGATGGTTTTTGATTTGATGAAATCTACCTTGGAACAAGGTGAAAAAATCAAGATTGCCGGTTTTGGTAATTTTGTTGTTAAAGAGAAAGCTTCCCGGCGGGGTAGAAATCCGCAGACCGGGAGTGAAATTGAAATTTCTGCCCGGAAAATTTTGACGTTTAAGCCGAGTCAAGTGCTTAAGGTTGCCATTAACGAAACCCCTTAATTGTGTTGAGCTGAACTGGTGCCTCAAATACCTGATAAGCTCTATTTTAAGATCGGTGAAGTTGCAGTATTACTGCAATTAAAGACCCATGTGTTACGTTATTGGGAAACAGAATTTCCAATTCTGCAGCCGGTTAAAAGCCGTTCCAATCAGAGGCTTTATCGGCGTAAGGATGTTGAAACTGCCCAGTTGATAAAAGAGTTACTTTATCATCAGGGTTTCACCATAGCTGGTGCTCGCAAGAAAATGCAGATGGAGAAACAGCTTCATTTGCCGTTAAACCCCTCCCACTCTCCAGAAAAAATTCTCATTGAGATCAAGACTGACCTCATCCGGCTCCGTAAGTACTTGCTTGATTCAGACCTTGAATAATGAAAATTTGTCATTTTTTAGTCCCTATGACGATGTTCACTCTGGTTATCCCGTGGTGCACAAATATGACCTCTGAAAAAGTTTACAATGCAATGGACTGCTGGTCGTTCGATCCTATGCCCGGTGTCTTCTGATGGATTATTCTATTGCTAGACGGCGCATGGTAGAGCAACAGATCGAAACGCGAGGGATTAATGATCAGCGGGTCATTGATGCCATGTTGACGATTCCTCGGCACTTATTTGTTGAGCTGGGTTTGCAGAGCCATGCCTACGGTGATGCCTCGCTTCCAATTGGTGAGAAACAGACTATTTCTCAACCTTATATGGTTGCGGCGATGACTGCTGCTCTTGAGTTAAAGGGGGATGAGAGAGTTTTGGAGATTGGAACCGGTTCTGGATACCAGACTGCTATCTTGTCAAAGTTAGTCAAGCGAGTCTATTCTATTGAACGAATTGCTGTTCTTGCTGGTCGTGCGCGGAAAATTCTCGACCGGCTGCAACTGAGCAATATCAACATTAAAATTGGTGACGGAACGATAGGTTGGCAAGATCAGGCACCATTTGCGGGAATTCTGGTAGCTGCCGGGTCTCCAGACGTACCGCAAAAATATTTAGATCAACTCGATATTGGCGGGAAACTGGTGTTGCCGGTAGGGGATAAAGAAGAGCAAACTTTGATTCGGATAATCCGCAAGAATGAAAACCATTTTGAGCGTGAACAGTTGATGGGATGTCGTTTTGTTCCCCTGATTGGTGAACAGGGTTGGTAGATACCATTGTCATTTAAACGCAAATCTTCCGGTTTTTCTTCTGCCTCCTCGGATGATTGAAAATCATCCTCTGGCGTTGTTATAGTTTACAGGGGTAGACATGTTACATGTTTTCTCAAAAACTAATCCAGCTTACAGGCCAGACTTTATTCGACAGACTTACTGTCGATTGCGAATTCTGTAATGAAAATGCGGATAATATTCTTGCTTCTGATCGGTGGTGGCTGCCTCTTTTTGAGTGCTTGTGAAGCAGGTATCTACCATACCGTTAAGCCCGGTCAAACCTTGTATCGGATCAGCCGTACTTACGATATTAACGAAACTTATCTGGCTCGTGTAAACGGTATTTCAAATCCGTCACAAATGCCGATAGGTACGCGACTCTATATACCAGGTGCCGATAGGGTCTTGCAGGTTCAGGTTATAAAACCGAAAAAACCAACTAAGACTGTTACCGCTCCGCAGCAGAAAAAAAAGGTACAACCTGCCAGGCAACAATCAAAGGTTGCAAAACCAAAACCTGTTGCAGCTAAAACAAAAGTCCCGGTATTGAAGAAAACAAAGGCGACGCAGGTTAAGAAACTGCAGTGGCCGTTACGTGGGAAAATTGTTCGTTCTTTCAGTAAACAAGCAAAAACTGGCGGGGGTAAAGGGATAGAAATAGCGGTGCGAGAAGGAAGTAATGTTACCGCAGCAGAGGCAGGTAAAGTCATTTACAGCGGCGATGGTGTCAAAGGATATGCACATCTCATTATTCTGCAACATGAAAATGACCTGTTTACGGTTTATGGCTTTAACCGTAAAAATCTCGTCAGGCAGGGGGATTTTGTGAGTAAGGGCGAGCGTATTGCCCTGTCTGGAACCCCGCCAGCAGGAGGTCATCCACGGCTCCATTTTGAGGTTCGCAAAGGGAAGATTGCTGTCAACCCGATTTTATACTTGCCTTGATATTTCGGCACCTTTAAATTATGCAATTGAGTGTTATCAAGTTGTTGTGGAGGAGGTCTGTATGGCTAGTTCAAGCTCAAACGATAAGAGAGCTGCTAAACATAAGGGTGTGATCAATAAACAATCAAGTGAAGGAAACACCTTGACTGCTTCTGAACATGCAACAGCTGATGCAATTAAACTTTATCTGCAGGAAATTAAAAGAAGTCAGCTGCTGACTGCCGAAGATGAACGGGAACTGGCCGGTTTGATTGCAGAAGGTGATGCCGCTGCCAGAGAGCGTATGATTGAATCGAATCTGCGGCTGGTGGTTAAAATTGCCAAACGATACATGGATCGTGGTCTACCTTTCCTCGATTTGATAGAAGAGGGGAATATGGGCCTGATCAAGGCGGTTGAAAAGTTTAAAGTCAGCAAAGGGTGTCGCTTTTCTACCTATGCAACCTGGTGGATACGCCAATCGATAGAACGTTCTATCGTCAATCAGAGCCGAACTATTCGTTTGCCGGTTCATGTCGCTGACGATATCAATAAACTGGTCAAAATCAGTCGGGAACTGGTGCAACGATTAAAGCGTGACCCGGAGGTGGATGAAATTGCAGCTGCTATGGGTACAGATGTCAGCCACGTTCGGCGGATGATGGTTCTGGTTAAGAAAACCTACTCGATAGAGCACCCTTTAGGTGAGAGCAGTGATTATAGTCTGATTGATACCATTGAAGACACAAAACTTGTTGACTCTGCCAGTAGAGTTGAAGATCTGGATCGCTTTGCCCGGGTTCAGGAATGGATGGCAGAGTTGAATGAAAATGAGCGTGAAATCCTTGCGTTACGTTTCGGTCTTGAAGACCGTGAACCGCAAACCCTTGATACCATCGGCAAGAAATTTGGGGTGACTCGGGAACGAATTCGGCAAATTGAAGCAAAGAGTCTGGCTAAATTGAAGAAATCTATGGAGAACTGTCTGCCAGATGAAAGAGCCCGATAACATTAATCTCAACGTGTGAATATCGATTCAGATTTAAATATGGAGCTTATAAAATGGATGACTTGAAGCAGATTATCCGTGATATCCCCGACTTTCCCAAAAAGGGAATTGTTTTTAAAGATATTACGACTTTATTATCTGATGCAAAAAGTTTTCATCGTATGGTTGATCTTCTGGCTCACCGCTATATTGGTGAAAAGATCGATCAGATCGTTGGAATTGAAGCACGTGGTTTTATCCTCGGAGCCGCTTTAGCGTATAAGTTAGGAACAGGTATTACTCTGGTACGTAAACCCGGAAAACTCCCCTTCAAAACCCGCAGTATCAGTTATGAACTTGAATATGGTACTGATACCCTGGAAATTCATGAAGATGCCTTCCGAGATAGTGATCGGGTCATTATTGCAGATGACTTGTTGGCAACTGGCGGAACCATGGCCGCCGTTGTAGAACTGGTAGAAAATATGGGGGTGGAAATCTATGAGTGTGCCTTTATGGCCGAATTGGAATTTCTTGATGGTCGGAGCAAGCTTCCTGCGGGTAAGGTTTACAGTCTGTTGAAATTTTGATTGATTCTCAGGCGCCAGCATTGCCGCCTGTCATCTAAAAGATATAATCATTCCCACGGCCCCGTAGCTCAGCTGGATAGAGCGGCACCCTCCTAAGGTGATTGTCGGAGGTTCGAATCCTCCCGGGGTCGCCAATATTTTAAAAGAGCGTCAGCACTTTTTCCTCGTAGTGGAAACATGGAGCGCATCGAGGAGTTTTTGCTCCAGACACTAATTGACTCTATTGCCTGATATTGCTATAAAATCTTTATCCAGGGCGGTTAGCTCAGCGGGAGAGCATTCGCCTCACACGCGAAGGGTCC
>JAOZMV010000010.1 GCA_029934095.1 Desulfuromusa sp.
AATTTAAGCGGGTTTAATTTAAAATTTATAGGAGCCAATTATGACACATATTTTTGCAGATAACTCTCTCTCTATTGGTCGTACTCCACTGGTACAGTTGAATCGGGTGATTGCCCCCGGCGGGGCAAATGTCTACGGCAAAGTGGAGGGGCGCAATCCCTCTTATTCAGTGAAATGTCGGATTGGCGCATCGATGATCCTGGATGCACAACTAAAAGGGACATTGAAGCCAGGTATGGAAATTATTGAGCCCACCAGTGGTAATACCGGGATTGCCCTTGCTTTTGTCGCCGCCGCTAAAGGGATACCCTTGACTCTGACGATGCCGGAGACAATGAGTATTGAGCGCCGCAAGGTACTGAAAGCTTTTGGAGCCAAACTGATCTTGACTGCCGGGTCGAAGGGGATGGCTGCTGCGATTACTGAAGCAGAGCGGATAGCAGAGGAAGATCCCGGTCGTTATCTGTTGTTGCATCAGTTCAAGAATCCGGCAAACCCCGAGATTCATTTTAAAACCACCGGCCCGGAGATTTGGGATGATACTGAAGGGAAGATTGATGTCCTGGTCGCCGGGGTTGGAACCGGAGGCACCATCAGTGGAATCTCCCGTTATATTAAAAAGGTTCAGGGGAAGCAGATCATGTCAGTTGCCGTGGAACCTGCTGCCAGCCCGGTTATAAGTCAATATCTTGCGGGTGAAATGTTGCAGCCCGGGCCACATAAAATCCAGGGAATAGGTGCTGGTTTCATCCCCGGAACTCTCGATCTGGATATGGTTGATCGAGTTGAATTGGTGAGTGACGATGAGGCTTATGATTTTTCCAGACGTTTGACCCGGGAGGAGGGGCTGCTTTCGGGAATTTCCTGCGGTGCAGCAACGGCCGTTGCTGCCAGATTATCTCAGCAGGCTGAATTTTCTGGTAAAAATATTGTTGTGATTCTTCCAGATTCCGGTGAGCGTTACTTGAGTAGTGACTTGTTTTCCTGATAAAATGAGTTTTTTGAAAACACTTGAGTTTTTCTCTGATCTGCTTTTCAGTGTGTTCGAGGGTGTATTCTTTTTGAGGATTATTAATGTACGAATCGCCACAGGAAAAGTTGGAACAGAATGATCCAGACAACAAGGTTGGCTTGATTGAGATTTTAACTCAAGCTCAGGCGCACCTTGATTGTCTGGATGATGATTACTCTGCTGGCCAGAGTGAATTGGAATCTCTCCAAAATCGCTTGGCTTCCGGGCAGTTTCGTTTAGCGGTTCTGGGTCAGTTTAAGCGTGGGAAAAGTACCCTGCTGAATGCTCTGCTTGGGGATAAACTGCTACCGACAGATATCCTTCCGGTGACTGCGATCCCAACTTTTATTGGTGCCGCAGAGAATGTTGATGTGCTGGTGAACTTCGACATTGAAGCCGATCCGGTGAGGTTTATCCCTTCATCAGATCAATCCTTGAGGGATTTTCTGGTAGATTATGTCACTGAAGAGGGAAATCCAAACAACCAGCGTCAGGTGAAACGGGTTGAAATTGGTCACCCCTCAGCCATGCTCAAACAAGGTGTTGTCCTGATCGATACTCCAGGCATTGGCTCGACCCATAAGCACAATACTGAAGTGGCTTATCAGGTTCTTCCTCAGTGTGATGCCGCTCTTTTTCTGGTTTCTCCCGATCCACCGATAACCGAAATAGAACTCGATTATCTCAAAGAAATTCGTCAACGGTTACCACAAACTTTTTTTATTCTGAATAAGATTGATTTTCTTGATGAGCAGGAGAAGACAGCTTCACTTAAATTTCTGGCCGATCAATTAGCGCCATTATGTGACGGTATTCCTTTGGTGCTAGCGGTTTCAGCGCGCAACGGCTTAAATGCACGCCTGTCTGGCGACGTTGATGGCTGGAAAAGTAGTGGTATGCATCAAGTTGAGCAGAACCTCATTGATTTTTTTGCTCGGGAAAAACAGCAAATCTTTCAAGAATCTCTGCAACGCCGAATCAGTGATCAGCTTAACGATATTGTGATGCAATTAGAGCTTTCTTTAAGAGCTTTATTACTACCTGAGGCAGACCTGAAACAACGAATTGAGCAGTTTCGACAATCAATTCCTGATGTGGAGAGAGAAAAACATGCCGCTGAAGATATTTTATCCGGAGATTTAAAAAGGGTTGTCGAACGTTTAAATAAGGAAGTTGAAAAAGTTCGTGTTCAGGGTAAAGAAAAAATCATCACTCAGCTGGAAAACTTCGTTACAACTATTGCAGACACTGAAGAGATGGAACGTCTGGTGAGGGCGGATTTGGCGCAAGAAATACCAGTTTTCTTTGCTCCAGCGATGCGTCATGTTGCCGATATTATTCGAACTGAAGCGACGGAGCTATTGTCTCTGCACCAGCAGCGCAGTAACCGACTGATTGAGCAGGTTCGACAGATTGCAGCTGAGCTATTTGATATCCCTTATCATGCCCCCTCAGTAGGGCGTTCCTACACAAAATTTGAAATATCAGGTTGGAGTCATGATCTGTTTATCTCCGATATGGATCCTTTGGGGCAGCGTTTTTCCCGCAAGTTTTTTACCCAGAAGTTCCGCCGTAAGAGAACTGTGAAGCGGTTGCGTGAAGAGGGTCTGAAATTATTGAATCAGAACGTTGAACAGATTAACTGGGCGTTGCGGCGTGGGCTGGATGAAAGTTTTCGTCAGTTTGGGGTGGAATTGTCCGAACAGTTGGAGAAAACAATTACCGCGACCAGAAAGGCGATGGAGGTTGCCTTAAGTCGAAGTGAATCGCAATCACATGAAACCGCCAGCCGGGAAATCAAGTTAAAACAGGCTCTATTGAAGCTTAAGAAAATTCTCAATCAGCTGGAAGAATAGAGCCACTCCTTTTTTGTGACTATTTTGAACTGAGCTTGACCAGTCAGGTATCTGATCAAAACCGGTCATTGCCAGATTTGTTTAAAACCAACATCATTATATCTCTACTAAAAAAAGACAGGGATATATGCCAACCCCGTTTTGACAGGATATTTGACAAACTGATTAATACGGTTGCCGAGTAACACTATTAGCTGCCACAACTGCTAAATTTTAAAAGGGCGGCTTAGAAGGAATCAAACTTGACAGTAACAATCATCTCAACTTACAAAAGATGAAATTCATCTCCAGGGTACACGCGTCCTCCTTGTAGAACTTTGGCGAAGATCCCTTCCTTCGGCATCACGCAATCTCCAGCCTGATGATAGATGGCGCAGCGGTTGTGACATTCCTTGCCAATCTGGGTGACCTCAAGCAACACTTCACCGATCTGCAGTTGAGCACCGACCGGCAGCTTCGGCAAGTCGATCCCATCAGTGGTCAGGTTCTCGGCAAAATCGCCGTTATCGACATCCAGCCCCATCTTGCGCATTTTATCGATACTCTCTTTGGCCAGCAGGCTGACCTGCCGATGCCAGTCTCCTGCGTGGGCATCACCAACAATGCCGTGGTCTTCCCGTAGTTCGATCTGCCCGACAGGGGTTTTCCGCTCGCCTTTATTTTTGCTGATACAGACTGCCACGATCTGAGCTGTCATTTGTTTAACCTCCGATACTCGCCATACAGAAGGCAGCGGTTTCATGCTGCTTTTGGCTGAGTTGATGTTGTGAGGGTTTACCGTCGATAACCTGCTGTAGTGCGTTTCTGAGATCGATCGCCGATTTTCGCAGGTATGGCTTCAGGTCCAGTCCATCATCGCTGAGCAGGCAACTCTTTGCCAAACCGGTCGAGGTGACCCGAATCCGGTTACCGGCATACAGTAACGACAACGCAGATTACAGCGATTGGTGATCGACAAGCGTAAGTAGTTTATGTTTCGTCCGTGAGAGTCCTGCATAATATCCTGTCCTTAAAGAGCTCGCAGCAGGATGATGTCAACCTCATCCCCTGCCGCGAGATCAGGGCTGCCAATCGCCACCGGCAGGAGTGCCTGAGCTGCCTGCAGGCTGCGGTTCTGACCTGAGCCCTGTCGCTGAAAGGGAATAAAACTTAGTAGCCCTGCATTGACAGATAACTTTCCCCAGAGGAATTGCTGGCGTTTACCACCCCCCTTAACAGGTTCTTCAGCCTGACGCGGAGAACTGGCGCCAGCGGATTGGGGCAGCCGGAGAGTTTGCTCAGCGCCGGCCGGGTGAAAAGTTCAAAGGTTGCAGCAGTGGCGGCCGGGTTGCCAGGCAATCCAAAGTAGGGAACATTATTCAGGGTGCCAAACAGAAGTGGCTTGCCCGGCTTGATCGCGACTTTCCAGAATTTACGCACGAACTCGTGTTGCTCCAAAGACTGCAGGACAAGATCTTTTTCTCCAACAGAAACACCGCCGGTTGATATAATCAGATCACTCTTCATGGCTAGATCAAGCAGTCTGGAGAGGTCTGAATCCTGATCTTCTCCAATTCCCAGCGGGATAGGCGTGCAACCACACTCGCGTACGCGGGCAACGAGATACTGCAAGTTTGAATTAACGATCTGCCCCTCCCCCGGTTCTTGACCCAATTCGACCAGTTCGTCCCCCGTAGAAAAGATCGCTACTCGCGGCCTCGAGATGGCGTGAACCCGTTCAACGCCAGCACTTGCCAGCAATCCTATCGCACCAGCTTGTAGCTGCTCACCGGCTTCCAGCAGAACCTCTTCAGTGTGGTATTCTTCACCGCAGTAGCGAACGTGCTGTCCCTTTGACACCGCCTGTTTGAGAATCAGTTGCCCATTCTCTTCGGTGCAATCTTCGATTGGTATTACGGTATCCGCCCCCTCTGGCAGCGATGCACCGGTGGTAATGTGGATTGCCTCGC
Source organism: Desulfuromusa sp. (assembly GCA_029934095.1). Classification (GTDB taxonomy): domain Bacteria; phylum Desulfobacterota; class Desulfuromonadia; order Desulfuromonadales; family Geopsychrobacteraceae; genus Desulfuromusa. Next base: position 4,818 of record JAOZMV010000010.1, read on the forward strand.
CCGGCGTCAAGCTACCGTTAAAGGGATGACCGGCATAGGCCACGCCGACAATTTCTAACCGCTTCGAACTTCCTACCGAAATTCCGGCCACGGCAAAGCCGTCCATCGCCGAGTTATCCCAACGGGGCATATCCCATCTGGCTTTGACCGGGGCGGCCAGAAACAGTCCAGCCGCGGGCGGAAGTGGCAGCTGTTGCGATGGCAGGGGGACGATGGTTTCCAGTACCTGTTGCAGGGCATCCTCGTAGCTCAGCATGACAACTCCTCACGGTTTTCGATTCTAGATTCACGAGCCTTGAACACGGCCCAAAGTTGCTCTCCCGCTTGTGGTTCGCCGAGGGCCTGATAACCACGGCTACTGATTTCGGCAACCAACTTATCCTCTCGCGCCAGGGTAATTCGCACCCGATCGCCGCGTATGACCACATCGAGTACCTTACCGTGGAGATGATTGCGCGGGCTGCCGACCGGAAGGTCACGGTACAGGGCGATATCCCACGGAAAGACGGTCAGGACTGCCGCCCCCGGAGAAACATGTTCGAAGGGGGCGAGGAAAGAGAGTCCGCCATGACTGCAGAAAAACAACTTTCCGTCACAGCGTTGCACTTTTCCTGGAATATAATTGACACCGACAAAACGGGCGACGAATTCACTGGTCGGCTCGCGTAACAGTTGATGGAAGCTGCCACTCTGTACAATTCGGCCCTGTTCCATAACCGCGACCCGCTTGCGGAAGTAAGCGACTTCCTCGGCATCGTGGGTTACCAATAAGGTCGGAATTTTCAATTCGATCAGGATCGTGTGCAGCCAGCGACGGATTTCGCTTCGCGCGGCGGGATCGAGGGCTGTCGTTGGTTCATCGAGCAGCAGCAGCTCCGGATCGGTTGCCAGGGTTCGAGCCAGTGCCACCTTCTGTTGTTCGCCACCCGAAAGGGTGGCAACGTTGCGGTCGACCAGATGTTCGATGGCGAGTTTTTGCAACAGCTGATTGATGCGACGTTGCCGCTCTCCGTGGCCGGTACCACGCATTTTCAGACCGAAACCGATGTTACCGCTCACGTCGAGATGCGGGAAAAGGGCCAGATCCTGAAAAACCATACCGATTCGCCGCTGCTCGGGTGGCAGGTCGATCTTTTGTGTTGAATCAAACAGGCAGCTTCCTCCCAGCATGATATGCCCGGAGTAAGGCTTGTTGAGCCCGGACAGCAAGCGCAGCAGACTGCTTTTGCCGGCACCGTTCGGGCCAAGCAGCACGGTGACTCCGGGGGCGACCGAAAGCTCCACGTCCAGTTCGAAATGTGCCAAAGGATAGCGCAGTTTGAAGGCCAGATTGCTCATATCGGCCTTTCTCGCGGTGCCAGCATGTGGACCATAGCCAGCAGCAATAAAGCGATCAGCAGCAATAAAGTCCCTAGTCCAAACGCCTGTTGAGGATCGCTCTCGAAGGCGTTGTAGATCGCCAGCGACAAGGTTTGAGTGCGGCCCGGCAGGTTGCCGGCAAACAGGATGATTACGCCGAACAGACCGATCCCTTGCGCCAAAGCCATGATCCCTTCGGCAAACAGACCGCGGCGGACCACCGGTAAAGACACATGCCAGAATGTTTGCCATGGCGAGGCACCGAGCAGCAGCGCAGTCTCTTCCAGTTTGTAATCGATGCTATCGAAAAGGACCGTACAGCGGCGGACGAAAAAAGGGGTGACGACGAAGAGGATGGCGATCACCACGGCAATCAGGGTGAAGGGGATGCGCACCCCGATGTCGGCCAGCAGCTCACCGAGCAGTCCCCGGCGGCCAAAAGCAAGCAGCAGCGCCAGTCCGGCGACTACCGGGGGCATTACCATCGGTAGTTCCAGCAGGATTTCCAGGGTTCGGCGCAGACGGCCTTTACAGCGGGACAAGCCGTAGGCTGAAGGTAGCCCGAGCAGGAAAATCAGCGGCAGTGCCAGCAGTGATGACAGAAAGGTGATCCAGAGGGCCTGTAAAATCTCTGTATTCCCCAGCAGTTGCAGCAGCTCGCTCGGACTGCTGGCCAGCAACAGGGCAAGGATCGGCAGCAGGATCAGGGCCGCCAGCAGCAACCCGCTACCTGCTAAAAACAGGCTAAAGAGGCGTGGTCGTTTCACTGTTTGGCTCCGCAGAGAAAACCATGTTGCGCAAAACTATTCTGTGCCCAGGGGTCGTACAGAAAAGTGATGAAATCATCGACCCGTGTTTCTGTTTTTTTGACTTTCGCCAGCAGGTATATTGCCAGAGGGTTGTGTTTCTGCGGTAGGGCGATAGCGGTTAATTTATGGCTATTTGCAGGGGTGAGATCGCTCTGGTAGACAATTCCAGCATCCACTTCGCCGAGCAGTAGTTTGGCGACTATTGCCTTAACCCGGCCCTCTTCACTGACAATATTTCCTTTGATCTTGCCGACCAGTGTCGGACCGTAGGCCGAATCGGTAGCCAGTCTTGCGAACAGTTGCCGGGTATAAAAACCGATCGGCACTTGTCGGTTGCCGATTGCCAGCAACAGTTCGGGACGAGCCAGGTCCGCTATGCTTGTAAGACGTGGCTGCAAATCAGCACGAGCAGCAAGGACCAGTTGGTTGCCTAACAGTGGCTGCGGAGAATTCACGAGTTCTTGACGTTGCAATCTCTCCATGACCGGTCGGTTGGCAGAAATAAACAGGTCGGCCGGGGCGCCCTGCTCAATCTGGGTGGCCAAAGTCTGGCTGCCGGCAAAATTCAGCAGTACTTTGTCGCCGGGAAACTTGGTTTCGTAAGATCGAGCGATCTTGCTTAACGCCTCGCTGAGTGATGATGCCGCAAAAACTGACAGTTCAGCTCCACTTGCCGGGACGGCACAGATCAGCAGCAACAAAAGAGTGTTGATAAGCAGTTGGTTAATTACGGCGATCATAGAAAGAGATCCTCGAAACTCCGGTCGGCTGCCGAATTGACCTGCTTGCGCAATTCCCGGAATTTTTTCAGCAGTTCCCGGGCCGCCTCAGTCAACAAGGTCGCACCGCCGCCTTTGCCTCCCAGACGCCGTTCCAGCAATGGAAAAGGAGCGTGCTCCTCCATCACCTGCAACTGTGACCAGGCTTTGCGGTATGAGATGTCGAGCTGTTTGGCCGCTGCGTTGATGGAGCCAGTATTCTCTATGGCAGCTAATATCCGGTAACGGCCATCACCGAGAAACGGTTGACCGTCAAATTCGAGCCAGACCTTAGAGCGGACGCGGAATTCATTCATGTCAGAAATCGTTTAATAATAAGATCGCAGAGACCGGTGGCATCATTGATATCAAACACTGGCACATCGAGTTCGAGTGGACTGTCGGAGGCGACGCCAAACAGGCTCGGGTCATATTCCTCTCCACGGCAGAGCAGTTTTTCACTACGTTCGCGGCGGTGAACCTCGATCTTCGGCATGTTGCTGCGTTTGAAACCTTCGGTCAGAACAATATCGAGATCAGCGCAATAGTTGGCGATGGTTTCAGTCAGCAACGGTTCTTGATCGGGCGGGTTCTGTTTGACCATGGCAACCTTGTCCGGCGAGGTAATCAACATAGTGTCGGCTCCGGCTTGGGTCAACCGCCAGGAATCCTTCCCTTCGTGGTCGATGCTGAAACTGTGCGCATCATGCTTGACAGCGCCAACTTTATAGCCACGCTGCTTAAGTTCAGCGATCAGTTTTTCCAGCAAGGTGGTTTTGCCAGTGCCGCTTTTGGCAACGATGGAAATGACGGGTGGGGTCATCGGTTTCTCCTCCATGATTTTCGCCAGTTGCTCCGGGGTGTTGATATTGATCAATGATCGTTGCCAGCCAACTGGCAATTCCGGTGGGTCGAGATAGCGGATGTTGATGCGCTGATAGAAGTCATAGATGCGAAACTGGTTCTGTTGCAGCATCGCTTCCATCTCCGGCAGACAGTTTTTGTGGTAGAGGGCAAAGACTGGCTCGTACCCTGCGAAAGTGCGTGGTACCACCGCATCAAACCCGGTTCGGCATTGTAATAAACGTTCGACAATCCGTTGATCCGGGTAGGGCATGTCGCAGGGGGCGACAAAGATCCAGTCGGTGGTTGCAGCCTGTAGCCCGGTGTGCAGGCCGCCCAAAGCACTGCCCGGATAGATGTCAGCAATCGACGGGATGGCGGGACGCATCAAGTCGGGCCGATCTCCGGCAATAATGACCGTTGCAAAATATTCTTGCAGAAGTTCCAGCGATCGGTCGAACAGGGTTTTGCCCGAAAACTCCAATTGCGCCTTGTCCTGTCCCATGCGTCGGCTCTTGCCACCAGCCAGCAGTACCCCGGTGACATCGGTATAACGGCTGTCTGCTGCTATTTCGTTGTGCGGATTTTGCATATCGCTATCCCAGAAAAAAGGCCTGTCACCGCCCCGAGTCGACCAATTGACTCGGGGCGGTGTAACTCAGGGATTCTTAATATAAGCATTTTTTCTGGTGTAGAACCACCAGTTTAAAACCAGGCAGACAAAATAGAAGACGGCAAATCCATACAGGGCATATTCCGGGGTGGTCGCTTTGATCTGCTCACCAAACACCTTGGGGATGATAAAAGCGCCGTAGGCTGCAACCGCCGAGGTCCAACCAAGAACCGGTCCGGCCTGTTCGGCGTTGAAGATCATGGCGACGGAACGGAAGGTTGAGCCGTTGCCGACTCCGGTGGCGGCGAAGAGGATGATGAACAACAGCAGGAAAGGGTAGAAAAAACTTTCCGGCGTTGCTGAGCCGTAAGCGGCCTTCATGAAGTAGGCACAACCGAGCGCGGAGATAATCATCACGATTGAGACCCATTGGGTGACGATAGCGCCGCCGAGCTTGTCGGCGATCTTACCGCCGACCGGGCGGATCAGAGCACCGATGAAGGGCCCCATCCAGGCAAACATCAGCGCACTGGGGCCGTTGGGGTTGATCGTATTGTGGGTCATGACACCATCAACCATGATATGTGAAAAACCAAAGATGACCTTGATCGACAGGGCAAAGGCAGCCGAGTAGCCAATAAAGGAGCCGAAGGTCATGGTGTAGATAACGGTCATCGCCCAGGTGTGCTTATTTTCAAAAATCTTGTATTGCCGGTCGAGATTTTCACGCAGCCCACCGCTGGTGAGGTACTTCATACCGAAGACCGTCGCGGCAATAACCAGCGGCAGTACGATCCATTTACTGAGCAGGCCGAGTCCGACCGGGGCTGGTAGCATCAGATAGAGTCCGGCGACAGCAGTGGAGAAAGCGATCAGCAGCAGGCCGGTAATCATCGCGAACGACTTGCCGGTGGAACCGAGGTTGGGGGTGACTGTAGCGGTTTTGATGTTGTTCATGCCGAAGAAACCAGCAAAGGCCAATGGGATCAGAAAGATCAGCCAGATATAACCGGCATTATGGATATAGGTCTCGGTCCCGGCCGGAATCTTGCCGATCAGGGTGCCGCTGGTGTTGATCAATTGCTGCGGAGTGCCACCAAACAGACCGAAGGTCATCGCCAGCGGGATCAGTATCTGCATGGTGGTGACGCCAAAGTTGCCCAATCCGGCATTTAAGCCCAACGAGGTCCCCTGGACTTTTTTCGGGAAGAAAAAACTGATATTCGACATCGAAGAGGCGAAGTTGCCGCCACCGAAACCGGAGAGCAGAGCGAGGAAGTAGTAAACCTCGATCGGGGTGTTGATGTTCTGCAGGGCAATGCCGGTACCGACCGCCGGGATCATCAGCAGAGCAGTAGTGAAAAAGATGGTGTTCCGCCCACCGGCGATACGGATCAGGAAAGAACTGGGAATCCGTAGCGTCGCGCCGGTCAGTCCAGCAATCGCCGACAAGGTGAACAGTTGAGACTGGCTGAAGGGATAGCCGAGGTTGATCATCTGCACGGTGATGATGCCCCAATACAGCCAGACGGCGAAACCGCAGAGCAGACTGGGGATCGAAATCCACAGGTTGCGGGTGGCTATTTTTTTACCGGTGGAATTCCAGAACTGTTCATCTTCAACATCCCACTTATCAAGATTGATCGACATGTATTGCCTCCTGACTAAATCATCCAAAATAAAATTATTTTATCGCTCTTCAATCTTCTGCATATCTGCAGGGTGTTTATCCTTCATCATTTTCCTGGTGGTCAGATGCAACCAGATCAGACAGACCAGAGATAGTATGAACATGAACATCCAACAGCTGGTCCATAACCCGGTATATTCGAGAAGATAACCAAAGATGATCGGGCAGAAGAAGCCACCCAGACCACCGAGCACGCCAACCATACCGCCGACCACACCAACCTCATCCGGAAAATAATCGGGAATCAGTTTATAAACCGCTGCCTTGCCGATCCCCCAGATACTGCCGAGCAGGATAATGAATCCGGCAAAAATCCAGACATTTGCCTGAAAAAAGATCCGCGTCACACCTTTTGCCAACAGTTCCTTCTTTTTAACCTTCTGACCAACTTCAACCACCGGTTCCTGCCAGGCCTGCTTGCTCGGCAGAATCAGCATCTGGTTGTCAAAATTATCCAGCGGTTCGGGCCTGAGATTAACCCTGTAGGACTTGCTGTCAATCACCACTGTGCCAGCTGAGACTGCAGTAACCACTCCGGCTCGCTTGGCCATGATGCCCCGTCCTGGAGAGTAGATATCCATCTTTGGAATGATAACCAGGAAGCTGATCACCACCGAAGCACCGAGAACCCAGAACATGACCGTTCGACCACCAAGTTTGTCGGACATCCAGCCACCGAGGGCCCGGATCACTCCGGAGGGCAGGCTGAACATCGACGCAAAAATACCGGCGGTGACCAACGGCAGATAGTAGACATTGACAAAATAGGGAACCAGCCATTGTGAAAAGGCAACGAAGCAACCGAACACCAGAAAATAATAGAGACCAAACCGCCAGACTCTCACATCTTTCAGCGGGATCAGCATCTGTCCAAACGACTTGCCCGATGAAGCAGGTTTCTTGTTTTCGGAGAAGATAAAGAAGATTACGCCCATGGTGGCCAGCATTGCCGCGTAGTAGATCGGCAGCTCGCGCCAGCCCTCAATGTTAACGCCATTGTTGGTCAAACGGTTCAGCAGGGTCGGCGCAAACAGAGTTGTCAGGGCCGCCCCGGCATTTCCTGCCCCAAAGATCCCCAGTGCCGTTCCTTGCCGCTCGCGAGGATACCAGACCGAAGAAAAGGCTATGCCGATGGAAAAACTGACCCCGACCAGACCGAAGCCGAAACTACACAGCGCAAAGGTGGTGAAACTATCTGCTTTTGAGAGCAGAAACATGGGAATGGCGCAGACCAGCAGCAGCGTACCGAAAATTGGCTTGCCGCCGAATTTATCGGTCAACATCCCGGCTGGCAACCTGAAAAGCGAACCGGTCAGTACCGGGATGCCCATCAGCCAGCCGATCTCGATCGGCCCCCAGTCAAAAACCTGATTATCGACCAGGAAGGTCACCAGCACGCCATTGAACATCCAGACGGCAAAGCAAACCGTAAAGGCCAGCGTGTTCAGAAAGAGAACTTTATGTGACTTTGCAGTTGCAACTTCTAGCATTGGCAGCCCTTTTCGCTGATGGAGTCAGTCTCTTATCCGCTACGATCTCTAGTCTGTTAGCATCAAACCTGATTCCGCTGCCGATACCAGACCACCAGTTGGTAGGGGCGACTGATATAGGCCAAGGGAATACTGACCACATGGACCAGCCGTGAAAAAGGAAACAGCGCGACCAGGAAAAAAGCATTGACTGCATGCAGCTTGACCACAAGCGGCATGCTCGCCAGATATTGAATTTTCGGGCTGAAGGAGACCAGCGACCAGAGCCAGGGCGAGACCGTATGCAGATACCAGAAACCACCCCAACGCATGGTGATGGCGATAAAGACGCCAGTTGCGACCTGGATCAGCAGGGCGACCAGCAAAATCCAGTCGACCGTAGTGGTTACTGCGCTGACCCGGGCGTTACCGACACGCCGGAGAATCAGCACCAGCATGGAGATGGTGCTGACCACGCCGAGCGCCATCCCGGTGACCTCCAGCAGGTAGAGGCGGCCCGGCGCACCGAGCAAGGCTCCCCAAGCTGATGGGAAAAGAAAAGCGAGCAAGTGGGCCAGCAGTACCAGCAGGATAGCGTAGTGCCAGGGGACCGAGCCCCAGAATAGCGCGCGGCTCTCCAGAAACTGGGACGATTGTGACGAATAGGAGTAGCGGTCGAAGCAGTAGCGATAAATACCGACAGCGACAGCAAGGGCGACGGCCACATAGGGAAATACGCCGAAGAGAATCATATCGATCATGATAGTGCTCCTTTTTCTGCGCTGCTTTCGTGCAAAAAACTGTGCAAGGCCTTGAGCAGCCCCTTATAGGGGTGGTCATCGTTATCGATGCCGGCGATGATCTTTTCCACTGCCGGTAACAGGCCATCGCAGATCAGCTCCTGACGGCAGATTTGATCGCCAGTGGTGCCGATGAAACGCAGCATTTCGCCCAGATGATCTGGCAGCTCAATCCCCGGATTGAAATCGTGCTCGCGATAGATTTGATGCATCTTCATCAGAAATATGCTGCGTTTCTGGTTTTCGCCGCAGAGCTGATAGCCGACATACGGGTGACAGACTGGTTGTAGATCAAAGGTTGCGGTGAACAGTTCCTCGATCTGTGCCTGATCGCTTGTTTCCAACAGATCGACGAAGCTTTGCAGTTGCGGGGCAACTTCGGGCCGGTTTTCTTGCAGCAGTTCCCGGCAGGTGGCAGCGGTTGTCTGCACCCCTGCTTCCGGGTAGCTGAGCAGCGTGGCGAACTGACGGCAAATATCCTGATGGGTCTGTAGACTGGTCATAATTACCACCGTCTCTTCGGCGGTTGTCGTTTGCCGAAGCCCATTTCCTGTTTGTAGGCCTCGGGGTCCATCCCGGCTTCGACCGCTTGTTCGCGCAGCATCGGTGGAATCACGATCCGCTGCTTGATACTGGTCAGCGAGGTCATGCGGAAAATCGCTTCGATCGTTTCTGCGCTGATTCCGGCAATCTCCCGCGCCTTGGCCACCTCTTCATCGGCAAGATCGTTAACGGTTATCTTGCGGCGTTGAATCCGCACGGCAATCAGCTTGCGATAAACCTCTTTGACCGCTTCTTCATTACCACCGGCAAACATTCCGGCGAGATACTTCAGTGGCAGGCGGGCTTGTTCGAGACTGCTGAAAAAGCCATCGGCCAACTGATGGATACCCTGGGTTTCTTTCGACAGTACCGGCAACAATGGCGGCACATAAAATAGCATCGGCAGGGTGCGGAACTCGGGATGCAGCGGCAGAGCGATGCCCCACTCCTTGACAAATTTATAGGTCGGCGACTTCTGCGCGGCATCCAGAACTTCGGTCGCAATCCCGGCTTTTTTTGCCTCCTCTATGACCTGTGGATCGAAGGGGTCGAGGATCATCTCGCGTTGCGCTGCGGCCAGTTCCGCATCTTCGAGTTTGGCCGTTGCGGCAAGGCGGTCGGCGTCGTAAAGTAAAACACCCAGGTAGCGGATTCGGCCGACACAGGAATGGAAACAGCCCGGAGCCTCACCGGCTTCCTGACGCGGGTAGCAGAGTATGCACTTTTCTGATTTGCCACTGGTCCAGCCGTAATAGGTTTTTTTATAGGGGCAGGCCGAAACACACATCCGCCAGCCACGGCACTTGTCCTGATTGATCAGCACAATCCCGTCTTCACCCCGTTTGTAGATCGCGCCGGAGGGACAAGCAGCCACACAAGCGGGATTGAGGCAGTGGTTACAGATTCGCGGCAGATAGAACATGACCATTTTTTCGATGGCGAACATCTGCTGCTGCTCTTCTTCACTTAACTGCACAACCCCCGGATCATTGGCGGCATAGATATTTGAGCCGGAGAGATCGTCATCCCAGTTGGGACCTGCTTCGATCTTCATTGGCTTGCCGCTGATCATCGACACCGGGCGGGCGGTCGGTTGATCATTGCCAGCCGGGGCGTTGGTTAAATCCTGATATTTAAAAGTGAACGGCTCGTAGTAGTCGTCCATGGTCGGCAAATCGGGGTTATGGAAAATTCTGCCGAGTGAAGCCGCCTTGCTGCCCATTTTAAGTTGCAGATCCGAACCTTTCTTTTCCCAGCCGCCTTTATATTGCTGCTGGTCTTCCCATTTGGTCGGATAGCCGGTTCCCGGTTTGGTTTCAACGTTGTTCCACCACATGTATTCGCTGCCTTTGCGATCAGTCCAGATATTTTTGCAGGCGATACTGCAAGTATGGCAGCCGATACATTTGTCGAGATGGAAAACTGAGGATACCTGTGCACGTATATTCATTGTCATAGCTCCTTAATCCGTGCCGGGATTACCAGCTCGGCTCCCCTTTGAGTTTGCGAACCAGAATGAAGGTGTCCCGGTTAGCACCGGTCGGCCCCCAATAGTTCCAGCCGTAGGTGAACTGGCCGTAGCCGCCGAGCATCAGATTCGGCTTTAGACGGATCCGGTTGAGACTGTTATGGCCGCCGGCGCGTTTGTTGCCACGTAGCGGTGACTTGGGAACACCGATGGTGCGTTCCGGAGCATGGTAGAGGAAGGAGATCCCTTCCGGCAGCCGGGCACTGACTACCGCTCGGGTGACAACGACGCCATGATCGTTGTAAACCTCGACCCAATCGTTGTCGATCACACCGATCTTTGCCGCATCCTTATCGTTAATCCAGAAAGGGTGACAGCCGCGCGACAGAGTCAACATCCGGTGGTTATCACCATAGGTCGAATGGATTCCCCATTTCCCATGCGGAGTCAGGTAGTTGAGCATGATGCTCTGCTCATCTGATTTACTGACCACCAGATCCTGCAATGAGCTGGGATCGGGCTTCGGTTTGTAGGTCGGCAGATGTTCGCCGTAGGCGATGTAACCCTCATGATCCAGATAGAAATGCTGACGTCCGGTCAGGGTCCGCCAGGGGACCAGCCGTTCGACATTGAGAGTGTAGGCAGCATAAGCCCGACCATTGTTGGTCAATCCGCTCCAGCAAGGGCTGGTCAACAGCCGTTTCGGTTGCCGATCCAGTTCTGCAAAAGTGGTGCGCACAGCACGTGTATCAGCTGCCAGATCGACCAGCGGCATGCCGACCTTCTCCTCTTTGGCCAGAAAGGCCCGGTGGGCGATTTCACCATTGGTTTCCG
>JAOZMV010000011.1:0-5185 GCA_029934095.1 Desulfuromusa sp.
TAGTGTTTTTTCAAGGGTGAAGACATACATCAGTATGTCGAGATCTTGAAAAAACGCGGCAACGCAGTAGGGCGGACTTTTTGCGACGCTATCACCATTGGATTGCAAGCATAAGACAGTTCAACCCACTGCCAATACCAAGAAAACCGACCAGATCACCGGGGCGCAACTCGTCACGTTCTTTGGCAATCGCCGCAGTAATCGGCAACGATACGGTTCCCATATTACCGAGAAACTCAAAGGTGGGGAAATCTTTCGCCGGATCAACGCCGATGGTTTGCAAGATCAGTTTCTGGTGAGCTTCACCCACCTGATGACAGATAACCTTATCAATCCGCTCGGCAGTAATTCCAAGTTCTCGGGAAAAAGCGTCCCAGGTCCGTCTTCCAAGTTCAACTCCATGCTTCATCACCGCAACAGCATCGGTCTGCATATAGGGGACATGGTTTTCGGGCGATTCAGTTTTGATTCCCCAGCGACAAAGCCGATGAAACTGCGGCTCAGCAATATTGACACCACCAAGCAATTTCGGGCGTCTGGCAGGTGAAAAAGATCCGTCAGTCAAAAGCACTGCAGCAGCTCCCGAGCCACCTGTCAAAGTAGCCAGAGAGGTTGTAAACAACTCCATCGATGGATTTGCCAACATCTCGGCGATCATGATTTCATTAATTTCTCGGGAACTTTCACAGGCGACAACCAGACCAGCTCGGATCTGCCCCAACTCGATCCGGTTGGCAATATCAAGAACCCCGTTCAAAACACCAAGACAGGCGTTTGAAGTATCATAAACAGCAACATCACCCTTAATACCAAGGGCAGAAGCAACCTGACATGCTGTTGCCGGCTCAAAGTGCTCGCGACAAACACCGGCATAAACCACCGCGCCAATATCCTGAGGGGAAGTATTACGTTCCTGCAACGCTTTTTTTGCGGCAGCAATAGCCCCCTGAGAAATCGGCGTATTCGGCTTCCACCAGCGTCGCTCACGAATCCCGGTCAAGGCTTCCAATTGCCCGGGGGCAATATGCAAGGCGTCGTACATCGGGCGCAAGCGGCTTTCCAACTCTGCGGAAGTAATAACGATCGGTGCCAGCTCGTAACCAACCGACTCTATGTAAACTCTTGAATATTTCATCTGCTCTTTTCGTCGATGACAAAAATGATAATGGTGTCATCTTGGATATGTAACATAAAAACCCTCGACAGGTGAAGTGCCCCATCGTGGCTGTGGACTATCTCAATTGAAACAACGCATTGTTCAGTGCGTTTTTCATCACCTCCTCCAGAGAGGGATGATAGACTGGCATCTGCAGGATTTCAGCCACTGTCATGGTGTGCTCAATTGCCAACACCAGAGACTGCGCCATGTGTTCTGCACCGCGACCAAATATTTCTGCACCCAGCAGAAAGCCATTATCTCTATCGACATAGACCTGAATCATACCGCGTCGATCGTTATAAATTTCATGACGGGGACCCTGCGCCATCCGTGCCCGGCCGATGATGATTCGGTCTGGATCGAGAGAGCTATAATCAGCGCCGACAGAGACTATTTGTGGATCGGTAAAATAGATACCAAGACCGGGAACTCTTTTCCCCTCTTTCCGGGCAGGAAAATTAATGGCACTGTCAGCGGCGATCCGACCTTCAATATAGGCCTCATGCCACAGGGGGAGGTCTTCGGTGGCATCTCCGGCAATAAAGACCGGAGCGGTACCACACTGCATGGTCAGAGGATCGTATTGCGGCAACCCCCTGGAATCGAGAGGGAGACCGGCATTTTCAAGTTTCATGCTACGCAGGTTAGAAGCTCTACCGCTGGCCAGAAGCACCCGTTCATAGGTTTTGACAATGGTCTCACCTTCCCCGGTGACATAAGTGAGTTCATAACCATCATCAACCTTGATCGCCCGGGTAAAACTACCCAGCGGGATAATATTGAGTTCCTGCTGCAAGGTTCGCATCACTTCTTTCTGCATATCAGGGTGGGTAAAAGAACCAATCCGACCGCTGCGACCATAGAGAGTCGTATCAACTCCGAGACGGTGAAATGCCTGCCCCAGTTCCAGAGCAATAACTCCGAGACCAACAACCGCCAGCGACTTGGGGAGATCATCGAGTTCAAAGATGGTATCACTAGTATCGAGTTCATCTCGCAGATGTTCAAACACCGGCGAAACATAGGGGGTAGAACCGCAGGCGAGAATTATTTTATCTGCCTTGACTCGCAGTTTGCCATCAACATCAATTGTATGCGGATCGACAAACGTCGCTTTACCTTCAACCTTTAATTGATCCTTGATGCTGTCGACATATTTCAACACACTGCCAACAAACTTCTCGGTTCGGTCCTGTTTTATACGCTCAAACACGCGCTTGCCATTCACCTGATATTGTCCATCGATACCAAAATAGGCACCTTCATCAATAGCATGAGCCAGATCTCCGGCAGCGATGAGCATTTTACTTGGCATGCAGCCGACCCGGGCACAGGTAGTACCGTAGGGTCCATGTTGAATCAATAAGAGACTATCAGTCTGCTTGCGGATCCGGCTGAAAGCTCCCAGCCCCGCAGTCCCAACGCCAAGAATGGCATATTCTACTTCACGTGTTTCCATCTGGATCTCCCTGCTTACAAAAGTTTGATAGAAAAATCTTTGAGCTGGTAAATAATTTTCCCATCCACCGACAGAAAACCATCTGCTTTCAATATTCTCTTTTCATCATCAACCGCTGTCACGATCGCCTCAACCAGCACCTTTTTATTGGCAGGGATAATCTGCCCACGATAATTCCAGCTGTGCTTTTCACCGCAAATAACCGTTTCAAATTGTGAATCGCTGCCGGTTTCCCACTTTTTAGCTGCCACAACCTTTAACAGTTGCAGGAATGATTCGAGACCGAGAGATCCCGGACAGACCGGATCCTGGTAAAAGTGTGCTTTAAAAAACCACTCTTCGGGGTCGACAATTTTATTACCGCAAATATATCCCAAACCATGTGGCCCGCCTTGCGGAATAAACACTTCGACTTCGTCCACCATACACATTTTGGTATCGGGATATGGCAATTCTCGGGGATAAACAAACTGCTCAGTATTAACTAACTCGGCATCGGCAGGTTGATAGAGGGAAGCACCCTGCACTCCGACCTGCTGGGCAAGGGATTCTTTGGAGAAAAATCCAAAAACGGTATCACCACTGTAAACCGGTCCATTGCTGTCACTGACGGAAAAATCATAACTCTGGATAATCATCCCCCCACTACTGGCAATCCGGGTGATTTTAACGTCGATAGTCAAAGTCCCCGATTGCGCTGTCACCGGACGATGCTGTACCGCATTACCATCCAGGTTGCGGAATGAAAGATCGGTTTCGCTGGTCAACGCTGAACCTAGATAGCCTGCCAGCCAACCGCACGGTTGGAGTGCGATCTCAAGGAGAACAGAGAATGGCATGTTGGCCTGCCGGTTTGCAGCAAAATACCAGGCATCGACCGGGATATCATATTCAGCGGTCACGGTGACCCCTTCGACCAACTTCCACGGCTCCCCGTTGATAGCGACAATCCGATCCAGAAACTGAAACGGTGGCCCCGGCAACCGGGCGATTTTACGCTCCTGATCAAATATCCGATAGGGTTCACCAAATGCAGCCGAGGGGTTACCAATAGCAAAAGCGGTAATTCTATCGGTATCATAGAGAATCTTCCTGGGTTTCAATCCCGTGGGATTGCTTTCTTGAGAAGTCCAGAGAGCCTCAACTTTCTGCTGATTCAACCCGGCCAGGCGTACTGACATATCAGGAATCTCTACAATCGGATGACCATCGGCAAACATCAGCGCATCAACAATCGCAAACGGTTCGGGGCGATATCCCAGCTCCTTGATACTGACCCGATAAGTCACCGTTTTTGTCGTGGCTACCACCTGTCCACGACACTTCAAACCACTGCCGATTCCCGGAACAGGCTCACACCAGGTCTGACCTTCCTCGCCAATCCATCCCATCCGCAGTAAATAGATGCGCAGGGTGTGCATACAACATTCGTACATCAATGTGCCGGGCATCACCTGGTCATCGATAAAGTGGCAGGTCAAAAACCAGTCATCGGGGTGAACATCCATTTCAGCAGTTATCTGGCCGATGCCATAACGGCCACCCTGCGGATCAAGCTCAATCACCCGATCAACCAGTTTCAGTTTGTTACCCGGCAAGGTATAGGGTTTAAATGGCAGGGTCGCAAACTGGGCACCAAAACAGCCCTGTAGATTGCCGGCATATAAGGAATTAATTTGTTCTTCATTATACGCTTCAACCTGCAACGGGATCAGTTCGCGCCAGTCGGACGGGAGCTTACCCGGTTGCGGCACTAAATCAAGCTTGGTGTGGACGATCCCCTTCCCTGCAGCAAGATCTTCGGCAGTAAAAAATCCGGCACAACCATTGCGCATCGAAAGCAGCGGTTCGCCATTAACAGTCCCCTCAAAATTGAAGCGGAACAGATAGGTTTGATCCTGACGGAAGAATTCCTCGATTTTGATATCGTAATGAATCGTCTCCCCGACGACCGGCAAACCACGATGAAAGGTGACAACTGCATCAAGCAACCGATAAACAGCCTTCCCCTTGCTGATAAAATCGATCCCCAGATAACCCGAAAGGAACAGATCGGCCTGCCCTGCTTCAACAGCGATACAGGTTGGGATGCGGCCACCATCCAGATACCAGCGCTCAGCAGTCACATCATGTTCGGTGACAACCCGACCATGGGTCATCGAACGGGGCACCCCTTCGACCTCAAGGATTCGATCAACCAGCATCAACGGGCCATCGGGAAGGCGCACCCGGGTTGGGTAAGTGTCAACTTCAGCAAAATCGGGACCAAGCATTTTTTCTACCGAGCCAATAGCAAACTCCATACACATGGAGCGGTCAAAAGCAACCGACTGGGCCGGAGTGGCAACCTCTGAAATTATTGGATCGATTCTCTCTGGTAAAACATTATTGTTCGAAGATTTGGTGAAAGGTTGCAGAACAGGAATATCATCACCGTTTGCAACCAGTTGCTGCAACAGCGAGGTTTGCAGGGAAACATTAGCAGACAGTGCCTGTTCCATTGTTTTGGAAAAACCGAGATAGGCTTCATGGGCCGAAATATTTGCAGTTAATGTCTGCTTGAATTG
>JAOZMV010000011.1:5285-13027 GCA_029934095.1 Desulfuromusa sp.
AACCGAGATAGGCTTCATGGGCCGAAATATTTGCAGTTAATGTCTGCTTGAATTGTACTATGGATGAATCTGAGATGGAGCCACTTTCAAGCGGATCTGGTATCTGTTGTATGACCTTTTTTTCTTTATCATCTACATTAACTTTACTATCTGACTTAACTGTTTTTACGACTATAAATTTCTTCCTGACATCTTCAACAGCAAAAGCTTTACCACCGATGGTTGTATTGATTCGAGACTCTTTCTTCTCTCTCTGTAGAGACCCCTCTGACAGAGATGGATAGAGAGTGGCCAGGTCAACCGGAACGCGCTCGGCAAGACAACTCCCCAGCAACCGTAGCAATTGCGTGGTGGCATCCAGTTCTGGAGCACAAATTGAACGGGACAAATGGGGATGATCCTCAAGAATACTGTTAATCATCCGACTGCAAGAGGTCCCGGGGCCAACTTCAAGGAAAATTCTTGCACCATCTGCATAGAGCTGTTTAATCACCCGTGGATAATCAATGGTGTCAAGAGCCTGAGCAAGGATAACATCAGCAGCGTTAGCAGAAGTCAGAGGATATTTTTTACCCAGGGCACAACTGTAAAAATCGATTCCCTGTGGTGGTGTCACATCAAAAAGGTGGAGCTTACGATAGGCGTCAGCAACTGCTCTTGTCACTTCACAGTGAACTGTCGTCACCCCATGCAGTGGGATAAAATGGCAACCAAGATCCGCAACCAGCTGTTCAATCTGCAGGCGGTTACCACCAACAACAGATTCTTTAAGGGTATTGATAATCAGCAGGTAGGCCCGTTTCTTCTTCTGTAGATATTGCCTCACCTGTGCGGCGGGGAGATTCACCATCCCCAGGACCCAATCAACCTGCTGGCCAGATTTCAACTTCCAGACCCGCTTGGCTGCCCGGCATTCTCCAGCCAATTCCTGTGTAAACAGAGGTGACTTTTCGAGGCGCTGCAACATCCCATCACGATCCTGCCAGGCACCGGAAGAGAACAGCCCTGCAGACTCCCCGAGACTGTAACCACTGATCATCTGCGGTTTAATTCCGAAATGGCGTAGCAGATCACTCAAAGCGGTACATTGAGCAACATGTGAGATCACCAGAGCATTATGATTATCTTGAATCGACTCCGACAACTCTCCTCCCCAAAAAAGGTCGGGAAGGTATTGATCTGCCAGATAGTCACTGTGCTGTTCCTGTTGTCGATAGATTCCCGGCCAGCGTGCCGACAGCTCACGGCCCATTCCGGCAAACTGATTACCGGAACCGGGAAATACAAAAGCAACTTTGCCTTCTTTTCCGAGGGGTTGGGCAGAATAGAAAAGGCGATCCCGCAGGGCGGGAGCAAGCTGCAATCCCCCACCGACACCAATAGATTGTTGCGGGTTCGCTGAGATGGATTGCCGGGCATGTTCAAGCTGGGTCAGCAGTTCCTCGCAACTGCCGGCGACTGCGCTCAAGCAATATTGTTGTCCCGGGTCAAGCGGGTTCTGCGTAAACCATAGTCGCGCCAGGATATCGATGGACTGATCCGCACATACGGCAGAAAACTGCTCCAATCTGGTAATCTCGACGAGGAGTTTTTCAGACGTTGCCGCTTCGACAACAAACAACCCTTCCGGCAATGCTCCTAGAGGGCGGTGAGTCGATTCGGTTCTTTCTTGTCTCGCTGAGACGGTAGATTCCTCAAGAACCACATGTGAACAAGAACCATCCGCGCCAACACCACTCACCAGGGCCCGACGGGGGCCATCGCTCTGATTATTCAACCAGTATTGTGCAGCGACGGGGGCAATAAATTTCCGCTTGTCACGCACCCACGCGGGGCTCAAAACATCCAGATGCCGAAGCGGTGGGAGAATTTTATGCTGCAGACAGAGGGCTGTTTTCACCAGGGAAGCCAGCCCTGAAGCAACACCAGAAGCTCCGATGTCGGCCTTCACACTGCCGATTTTACAACTGGAGCGGTTCTCAGTTGATCCAATGATTGAACCAAGTGTTTGCGCTTCAAGTTTATCGATAACCGGCACACCACTACCATCAGCCTCGAGATAGGAAATTGTTTCCGGATTGATATTGCCATCCTGGCAGGCTAACTTGACAGACTTGGAGTAGACCTGCTGTTCGGGGGTGATACTGTCAATTTGGCCACCGGTAGCAGTACCAATACCGTTGATGACGGCATAAATTTTATCTCCATCCTGACGGGCATCTTCCAGCCGCTTTAAAATGACTGCGGCGGCACCTTCACCAATTAAGCTACCTTCGCTCTCCTTGGTGAACGGACAACCTGACCCATGAGCCGAAAACGGAGTGGCAAGATGGCGGCTGATCACCGAGCGGAGATCCCCGGCCAGATCGACAGCACCAACAATGGCCCGATTGATCGAGCCTTCCTGAAGTGAATGAATTGCTACCTCAAGAGCTCTGAGACCAGAATTTTCCTCACTTGACAGAGTAAAACTGGGGCCACCAACACGAAATTCTTTGGCAATACGACTGGCAACAACACTGCCAAGGGCACCCATAGTCCGATTTGCGGTAAGTGGTGGGCCTGCTGTTTCACGCAACTCTTCTACCCAGGCAGAAAACTGTTTTTCATCCAGCTGCAGACCCAATTCTTCGGCCCAGTGACGGGCATATTTTTGTACTCCCCAGCGAAAACTGAAATTGGTCGCATTGAGATCCAGGCCACTACCAATATAGACACCAGCAAACAGGAGATCCTGGTCACTCAATTGTGCGTCCTGTAGCGCTGCTGCTGCAACTTTCAACATCAGCAACTGTCGCGGTAACATCTCTTCCTGCTCTTTTGGTGGAATACGAAAGTCACCGGCGCTGGCAAAAACCTCGGGCACAAAAAAACCACGAAAATTAACTTTATCCAGCCCGGACTTTTGATACCAGCGACTTTCCTGAACTCCCCACCAGTTCAGCGGCGGTCCTGCCTTGACCTCATCGAGGCCACCTAACACTCGCTGTTGAAACTGGAGAAGATCTTCCCAGGGGCCAAATTGCGCCCCCATTCCAACGATAGCAACCGGCTCGCTTCTTTGTCTGGACAAGGGGTGGAGCCGAACCGGTCTTTTAGGTTTTTTTTCAGCAACCCATTCCTCAAGAAGAAGGTGGGCGTTGATTCCACCAAAGCCAAAAGCACTGACTCCGGCACGGCGTGGCAAACCATCTTTTCTTCTATCCCAGTGGCTCCCCTGCTGTAGAATCCGAAAAGGGCTATTGTCCAGATCAATCCCATTTGCGGAGTGGGTAAAATTAGTCATCGGTGGAAGAATCTTATTTTTCATTGCCAGCAAGGTTTTGATCGTTGCCGCAGATCCAGCCGCCGTGAGCAGATGGCCAATATTGGCTTTAACCGAACCAATTACACATTGTCCCGAGCGCCAGTCACACTCCTGCCAGAGCTGCTGCAGGCTGGAAAACTCAACGGCATCCCCTACCGGTGTTCCGGTTGCATGACATTCAATCAGGTCAACATCACTGGGTGACCAGCCAGCCTGTTGATAGGCGGAACGCATCGCCCTCAATTGACCCTCTTTCGCTGGAGCCAACAAGCTACCGCCAAGATCATTCGATAAACCGATACCGCGAATCACGGCATGAATGTGGTCACCATCACGAAGTGCATCCTGAGTCCGCTTAAGCAACACCAGACCACACCCCTCACCGACAACAAGACCATTCCCATGCCGATCAAAAGGGGAACATTTACCGTCAGGCGAAAGAGCCCGTAACTGTGAAAACCCCATTTGTGTATAGAGTGAATCGGGACGTGACAAACCACCGGCAAGCATGGCATCAGCACGACCAGCCTGCAGTTCATCAACAGCAAGTTTGATCGCATAGAGAGAGGAGGCACAGGCAGCATCAACGGTAAAACAGGTCCCGGCAAAGCCAATAGCTTTTGCGAGGAGACCTGCCGGAAGTCCAGCAACATAATGATTGATCGGGGCCACAGGAGGAGTATCGAGAGTTAAGTTCTGATCAGAAAGTTTCTCTACAAAGGTCCGACCCAGATATTCTCTGGCTAAAGCCGATGATTTTTCACTTGGCAATGCCAGATTGCCAATAATAACCCCGGCTCGGCCACGCTTGATTTTCTCCGCAGCAACAGAAGCTAAAGTTTGTTGGCCAACACGCAATAACAGGCGAAACATAGGATCTAGCTGGGAAAGAAAATCAGGATCGATATCCAGGCCGGGGATCTGTTGCGGATCGGTTTCGGTATCGACAAAACAGCCTTTTTTAGAGTAGACCTTGTCTGCGGCACCAACCTGTGGGGAAAAAACATCTTCAACCGGCAAGAGCCAGCGTCCTTCTGGTGGTTGTCGCGAAGTATTGACATTTGCAACAATATTATCCCAGAAACGACCAAGGGTCGGTGATTCTGGAAAGATACCACCGACCCCGACAATTGCGACAGAATTTTCTGCTGACATGCTCAGGCAACTCCAGTTAATTTATTACGCTGAAATGTCGCATTTAAAGAGGCATCGATAACACATTCATAATGTTCTATCCGGGCCACTAACAGGTCGTTGAGGGGATCAATAAAATCAATATTGGCAATCGCCCGGCTCCGGTTCTGCTCAATCAACTGAACCCGTATTTCAACACCACTTTCAGGGAATACCTGTTGATACTGGCGGTAACGTTCGGCAAAAACCGGTAATGACCCCGCTTGATATTGCTCAAAGCTCCACAAAATCAACATTTGAAAACTGCTATCCAGTGCCAGAGGATCTGCAAACCAGGAGTTGCGTAAAGGTTGCTCTATCCATCGATCTGGTAAGGGAGCCGGGTTCACCAGTGCACTTATACCAGCATCAGAGTTACCAATAACTTCCCGAATACCGTGAAAATCGACACCATGAAAAAGGCGCTCAGGTCGATATATTTCACTGACCGGATGTGGATATTCTGGCAAGCTCAGTTTATTCATAGCCGGTTTTCGTTCGGGAAGTCTGGCAGCCAGGACAATTTTTGCCCGAACATGAGCCAGCAACTGTCCCTGCCCATCAACCCCAACAAGTTCTACGGGAACAACGTGTACCCCCTCACCTTTAATGGCTTTGCCCGTCATTACCTGCAGGGAAACCTTCTCCTCTGGTTCCAGAGTGACCCCTTTAAGGATGCGCAGATCGTTGAACCCCTGGAATTTCAACCCCGGGTTGTTATGGAGAGCACCATGAGCCAGCCATTCAATAATAATTGCCATCGGCAAAACCGCTTTACCGCCGATCACGTGCGATTTTAAGAATGGAAATTGTTCAATCTCAAGATCCAGGTCAAAAGCCTTGGAAACACAGATATTCTGAGGGGGCTCTGCCGGGGTCACAATTTTCACCTCCGCATCACCACCCGATATGATCAATTCAACCGGCCCACCTGGAGGAGTGGACAGCTCATTGACTAGGTAACTCGCCCCAGCTTGCAGGTCGATCACTTCAATTCCCTCCTGGGCAAAAACTTTCTTTAGAGCTGGAGTCACCATCCCGCCATCCCAGGGGCCCCAATTACACGAAACAACCCGACAGTCCGGTCGCAATTCAGCTTGCTGATCCGCGATTTTATTGAGAACTTCATTGGCAACAGCATAATCAACCTGGCCAATCCTCCCGAAACGACCAGAGGAGGAGGAGAACATCACCAGCATTTTCAACTTATCTTCACCAACCGCAGCCAAAAGGGCTCGAAGACCAACCACTTTAGTTGAATAAACCTGCTCAAACTGTTCTGTAGTTTTCTCTCTAATCAATTTATCAGCAAGCACTCCGGCACCATGAATCAATCCTTTGACCGGTCCATACTGTTCGCGCATTTCATCGAGCAGCAACGTGAGTCCTCGCTTGTCGCGCAAATCGACAGAGCGGTAGATTGCCACTCCTCCAGAATTCAGGATTCGCTCCATAGTTGTACGAATTTCCCGCGCCGCTGCGATCTGTTGATATTGTCGCGCCACCTCCAGAGGCTTTAACGCAGATTCAGATTGAGAGATTACCCCTTGTTTTATCTCCCCCTCAGTCTGAAGGCCGGCCAACCATGCTGGTTCTTCCTCCGGCACCGGGGTACGGCCTAACAGCAACAAAGTAGCCTGTGTTGCGGTACTCAGAGCAATAGCAACTTCTGCAGTGACTCCCCGGGCACCACCACTGATAACAATCAGATCTCCCTCCTGAACAGGAACAGCAGCAACAGCCTCATCAAGAGGTTCCGAAACTAACTCCAGAGAGTGTAACCCTTGAGTACTAATCCCGACTTCAACCGGACCGGTTTTGAATATTTCATCAACAAGAGCCGTTGCAGTGGGCAAGATTTCCATACCCATAGCCAGATCCAGAGCCTTACAATCGATTGTCGGCCACTCGAGCGCCGCTGTCTTACTCAAGCCAGCCAAACCACCGGAGAGAGGGTCATTAATTGATTCTGTGGTTCCAAGTCCAAAATAACCATCTATTCGTGAGACAGTCACAAAAAATGATCCGCCACTTTTTGCACTCCTGTGCAGAGCCGGCTCTACTTTCTGCAGTAAGCTGAACGTATTACGCAGGAACAGATCGTCTGCTCCCGACAACGGGGCAAGAACAACCAGTCCAGCCAGGCTTTCAGGAAGAGGAGTAGCCTCTATTTCAGCTATTGCTATTTTACGGGGAATCAGCTGTCGAGCGGTAAAGCGCGAACAAACCGCATCGGCTAGCGTTGAGCCATCATCAACAATCCAGACTTCTGCACCAATATTAAAATTAAATTCTTTAGGTGCTCTTTTCTGGACCAGAGAAACAGCCTGTAGAACCTCCCTTATAATCCCTTTTGGCGCTGCAGGCTCACGACTGCTCGTCGCCGTTACCTTCTCATCTACAGCGGAGATACTCGACAGAAAGTCGACAATCTGAGCAACTGTCTGCAAGGTTCCAAGATGCTCAGGTTTAATTGCCGGCGTCCCCGGCAAACGTTGCTGCAACGCAGAAAGGATCTCTACCCGCTTGATCGAATCAATCCCCAGATCGGTGTCAAGAGCCATTTCCAGCTCCAGCATTTCAACCGGATAGCCGGTTTTTTCGGCAATCACTGCCAACAGGACTGTCGCGACCTGCTGCCGGTCAACCTGCCCCATTTGGGGTGGTTCCGCCGGAAGAGTAGGAATGCTTTGCTGGTTTGCCTGACAGAGATGGTCAATAATCTGTCCCAGAGTTTGCAGCGCACCGAGATCCTCAGGGCGAACTGCAGGAAGTTCCGGCATTTTCTCCTGGAGAGCGGAGAAAATCTCGACCCGCTTGATCGAATCAATCCCGAGATCGGTATCGAGAGCCATCTCCAATTCCAGCATATCGACCGGATAGCCGGTCTTCTCCGCGATCACTTGCAGCAAGGTGGAGGAGACTGTCTCCCGGTCAACCTGTTCACTGTGTGGTTCTGCCGAAATAGTTGGAATACGTTGCTGACCTTCCTGACAGAGATGATCGATAATCTGCCCCAGCGTTTGCAGCACACCGAGATCCTCCGGGCGAACCGCAGGAAGTTCAGGCATTTTCTCCTGGAGAGCGGAGAAGATTTCGACCCGCTTGATCGAATCAATGCCGAGATCGGTATCGAGAGCCATCTCCAGTTCCAGCATCTCAACCGGATAGCCGGTTTTTTCGGCAATCACTGCCAGCAAGAGATTGGAAACTTTATTTTTGTCCACACCCGCCGTTGCCGTTTGCGGAGGTTTTTCCTCGG
>JAOZMV010000011.1:13127-15961 GCA_029934095.1 Desulfuromusa sp.
GAAACTTTATTTTTGTCCACACCCGCCGTTGCCGTTTGCGGAGGTTTTTCCTCGGCAGGCATGCTGGCACCGAGATAATCGACAATCTGCCCCAGCGTTTGCAGCGCACCAAGATCCTCAGGACGAATAATCGGTGCCGATGGTAACTTTTCCTGCAGTGCAGAGAAAATTTCAACCCGCTTGATCGAATCGATGCCGAGATCGGTATCGAGAGCCATCCCGAGCTCGAGCATATCCACCGGATAACCGGTCTTTTCGGCAATAATGGCAAGCAACAGCGGCGCAACACTCTCAGTCTCTGCAGTGACAACAGGTTCGACAGCAGTCACTACGGCAGCATCCGCTTTTGCGCGGGAAATTTCCGGTTCTGTGACTGGTGCGAGTACGGGTGCCAGCGGTGCAACATTGGCTGATCCCGGTACCCCTTGTAGCAGCAAACGCTGTTGCTCAACCAGTTGCATGAAGGACTGAGTTGCGGTTTGCTGCCCCTCTAGAAATTGTTGATGCAGCTTGGATGTCTGTTCCTGCAGAGCTTGCAATGCCTGCATGCTTTGCTGGGTAAGACGCAGCGCCTCTTGCAGATTTCCAGATGCAACCGGGGCCACTGCTGATTGACTCGCTGTCAGTGAAATTGGACTCTTTGTCGCTGCAGCAGTGGTTTCCACTTCCGTGGCAACCACGGTTTTTTTCAACTTCAAGGGGGGTCGTTTCTCTGGTTGTTTATAATAATTTGCACCACAGATGGAAACTGTGATCCCTTTCTTTTTTTGATCCGATTGTGGTTGTGAAGCGGCAAATCCTTCGTCCCACAAAGATAATTCTATTGATTGACCGAGGACAGACAGCTTTGCCAGCATTCGCGCCAGATCATTGATTCCGGAACGCCTGCCATTAGATGAATCGAGGGCAATAGCCTGAAAATCACGGTCTCCGAGAATCGCCTTAACCATCCCGGTCAGACGAGCACCAGGGCCGACCTCAATAAAGATGCGATTACCGGCTTGATACATGGCTTCGATTTCAGTAACAAAATCAACCGGACTGGCCAACTGTTCAGCAAGTAATTCTCTGACTGCAGCTGCAGTATCTGGATAATTCGTACCGGTCGTATTGGAAAAAACCATTTTGCGGGGAGCTTTAAAGTTGATTGTCTGCAGTTTTTCAGCAAAGGGTTGTGCTGCATCAGCAATCAATTTGCTGTGAAAGGCTGCTGCAACCGCCAGTTTCTTGTTGCTGAGCCCTTTCTGGTTCAGCCGTTCAATCGCTGTTTCAATCTCGGCTGTGGCACCGGAAAGAACTGCCTGATCCGGGGTGTTGCGATTGGCCAGTACCAGATCAAGACCCTCCTCCTGCAGAAATTTTTCAACTTGCTGCAACGGTGCAGAAACGGCCACCATCGAACCACGATCACCAGCACCGGCGGCCATCAGCTCACCGCGAAGTCGGGAGAGACTGTGTAACTCTTCCGTATTAAAAACTTCCGCAGCACAGAGAGCAACCAGCTCACCATAACTGTGTCCGGCAACCGCTGCTGCGGTAATACCAAAATCTGCCAGCACCCTCCCGGCGGCCAGGCTGACCGCACCGAGAGCCGGTTGTGCAACTTCTGTTGCCTGCAATGCAGCAGTAGCAGCCTGTTCAGCTTCAGGATTAAATTGTGGCTGCGGGTAGATAGTATCGGTAAGAGTGCCACTGATTGAATTAGCATTTGCAGCAAAAGCACGGTCAGCGTCAACCATGCTGCTCAGAAACTCCGGAAACTGAAGAGCCAGATCCTTGAGCATGCCGGGATACTGCGCCCCCTGTCCGGGAAACAGCAGTGCAGTGGTGCCATCTGATTTACCGGCAGCATAATAGACACCGTCAGGAGTTTCCCAGGTTAACTGCCCACTGTTTTTCTCCAGTAGTGCCAGAGCATTTTGCAGTTGAGTGGAACGTTTCGTCTGCTCCTTCTCAACGACCAGAATCAGTCGACTCGAATCGGCCGATTGATATTGACGCCGCCGTTTATCAGCCTCAAGGCGGAGTTTCGACCACTCCATCTCAGCGTTGAAATCGCCTAACTGACGCTTTAGTGAGGCATCATCGGCAGCAGAAAACGGGATAATCTGCACATCACCATCCCAATCGACAACCTGTTTCTCCGACCGGTATTCTTCAAGGAGACAATGAAAATTGCTACCACCAAAACCAAGGGCACTGACCCCGGCACGGCGGGGATGGTCACCCCGGGGTATCCATGGTCGCGCTTCGGTATTGACATAGAATGGGGTGTCGGCAGTGGTAAGGCCCTCGGCTGGCTTATCAACTTTAATCGTTGGCGGCAGGACCTTGTGATAGAGAGCCAGACTTGCTTTAATTAATCCAGCAACCCCGGCAGCCGCTTTAGCATGACCAATCTGTGATTTAATTGAACCCAGGGCGCACCACGGTTTTTCAGCCCGACCAAAGACTTCGTGCAGAGCGGCAACCTCAACGGCATCCCCTACCTTGGTGCCGGTCCCGTGCCCCTCAATCAATTCAACCGTATCAGGCGTTACGCCGCCCTGCTGATAAGCACGGTGGAGTGCTTTCGCCTGCCCTTGAGCATTCGGTTCATAGATCGCGGAACCACGGCCGTCGCTCGAAGCACCGATCCCCTTGACAACTGCATAGATATTATCGCCATCACGTTCAGCATCTGCCAATCGTTTCAGGACCACAATTCCCAACCCCTCGCCGAGAGTTGTGCCATCAGTATCAGCGTCGTAGGGACGTGCATGCCCTGATGGTGATAACGCCGGAGTTTTACTGAAACAGGTGTACATGAAGATATCGTTGAAGGTATCGATACC
>JAOZMV010000147.1 GCA_029934095.1 Desulfuromusa sp.
CATGGCACCTGAAACAGACCAACCGACAGCCGATTCAAGAAAAAACCTCCGTAGCCCTTTGATTATTCAAAAGGTTTATCTTAATGGTGATCGTCCATCTTTTTTCGGCTACAGTAAAGATATCAGCAAAAGTGGAATATTTATTTCAACCACAAAACCAGTTCAAACCGGAGAGCAAGTCGATCTGGAATTTCAGCTGCCACCACCTTTAACTGGAACCGTCCGCTGTCGCTGTGAGGTGGTGTGGAAACGTCCCCACGGCAAACGCCTGCCATTTGAACCGGGAATCGGGATGAAATTTATAGACATGCCCGCCGAGACATCAGCTCAACTTGAAGAATGGGTCAAACAACAAGCGTAGCTGATTATTATTCAGCCGCTATCTGCTCAATCGCCCGAACCGCCTGCTCTATCCTTTGTAGTGAACGCTCCTTACCTAAAACCTGAAGAACCTGATAAATACCGGGGCTGGGAACTCCTCCGGTCAATGCAACCCGCAATGGTTGGGCAATCTTGCCGAATTTCAGTTCGGTGATCTGCATAATCTCTTTAAAAATCACCTCAAGTTGTTCCTCATTAAATGAGTCACAACTCCCTATTTTTTCAAGGATTATCTTAAAAAGATCTTTTTGCTCTGGCTGTAAAAATTTCTTTTTCGCCTTTTCATCATAGACAACTGGATCAGCAAAATAGAATGCTGCACCAGCAGCCATTTCAATCAGGGTGACAGAGCGCTCCTGTAAACTTTTCACCACAGCAACAAGATTGGGACCATTCTCTACAACAATCCCCTTTTGTGTCAGAAAAGGGTTCAGCAGTTCGGCCAGACGCTCTGGATCTCCGGTTTTAATATAATGGCTGTTCAGCCAGTTCAGTTTTTCAGGATTAAACACCCCGGCAGAACGACCCACATTTTCAAGACTGAATTTCTCAATCAGATCAGTCATGCTGAAAATTTCTTCATCGCCCGATGACCAACCCAGACGGATCAGATAATTGACCATCGCTTCGGGGAGATAGCCCATTTCCTGATAGGCCATGACAGAAGTGGCTCCATGACGCTTTGACAGCCGTTTTTTATCAGATCCAAGGATCATCGGTACGTGGGCAAATTCAGGGATAGTATAACCGAGGGCTTCGTAGAGTAATATCTGCCGGGGAGTATTATTGATGTGATCATCACCCCGGATAATCAGATTAATCTCCATCTCAGCATCGTCAATAACCACAACCAGGTTGTAGGTCGGGGTTCCGTCGGTTCGTTGAATAATCAGGTCGTCCAACTCTTCATGGCGAAAACTGATTGATCCCTTGATCCGGTCAACAAAGGTTGTCTCTTCACCCGCTTCAGGAAGTTTGAATCTCACCACATAGGGGGCATCGGGCTGGTCAGTTCGGTTCCGGCAGGTTCCGTCATATTTGGGCTTCAGCCCCTTCTCTTTGGCCTTTTCCCGCTTGGCATCAAGTTCCTCTGCACTGCAGTAACACCGATAAGCCCTCCCCTGAGTTAAAAGCTGCTGTACTTTCTCCCGGTAGAGTTCAAAGCGATCAGACTGATAGAATGGACCTTCATCGTAAGAGAGGCCAAGCCAATTCATGGCATCGAGAATCGCATCAACCGATTCCTGGGTTGAGCGGGCGACGTCGGTATCTTCAATTCTGAGGATAAATTTACCCGCTTCCTTTTTGGCCAGAAGATAATTAAACAGAGCCGTTCTGGCTCCTCCGATATGGAGATACCCCGTCGGACTGGGGGCAAAACGGACACGTAGTTCAGACATAAAAGCTCCTTCTATTTGTTATTCTCTCTCCTTGAGGAGAGGGTCAGGGTGAGGGAAAATGACGAAACATTGGCCCCTCATCCGACCTTCGGCCACCTTCTCCCGTTGGGAGAAGGAATACATATCATTCTAAAGTCAGACCAGCATAACCAACAACCCGGCGGTTATCGCCGTTGACCTGTCCTGAATGGGCATAACGAATCAGTTGACACTCTCTGGCACCCAGGTCATAGGCAGCCTGCATCACCGTAATGGTTGGCAGAACCCCGCACATGCTGATCTGGTTGTCTCTGACCACTTGATAGAGCTGTTGCAGAGCATAGGCTCGCATAGCGTCAATGGCCATAAAATCGAGTTTTTCAGAGACTTCAGCGCTGCTGAAATGGTTCATATCGGTACTGGCAAGTAGCAGAACCTCCCCTTTCCAGCTCTTGAGTACCTGAGCAATTGCTCCCCCCAAGCGAAGACAATCAGCAAATGATAAATGTCCCAGGGCAATCGGCACAATTTGTAATTCCGGTTGTCGACGCAACAGAAACGGCAACATCACTTCCAGAGAGTGTTCATGTTCATGAGCACGATCATCAATCAGCAAATCGGGAATTTGAGCTACCAGTTGCTGCCGTAAAGAAGTGGCAACGGGAATTGTTGCCGCCGGTATCTTCCAGCTTTCAGCACCACTGACAGCAATATCAGCCCCTGCACCATGATGATTAGGGCCAATCAGAATAACCTGCCGGGGAATCTCAGCAGCGGCAAAAACTTCTCCAGCAACGGCACCGGAATAAATATAGCCAGCATGGGGAACAATGAGACCCTTAACTTTACGGGGCTCTGCACTGAAATTCAGAAAAGCATCAACTTGAGCTGACAACTCTTCAGACTCTGCAGGATAAAAACTTCCGGCAACGACTGGTTGACGTATCATCTGTTCCTCCTACCATCCAAGTAGAATTTTGATACCAACAAACATCAATAAAACGGCAAAGACCTTGACTAATATGGTCTGACTGGTTCGGCTCGCGAGCTTTACCCCGATCCGGGCAAAAATTATTGCCAAGGGGGCAATGAGCAGTGCAACTAGAAGGTTAACATACCCAAGAGAAAAAGGTGCGCTAGCGGGGTTCTGCATACCGAACCAGACATAACAACTGACCGCTGAAAAAGAAGAAACCACAATCAGTGCACTCGAATTTCCAACCGCCAGATGAATTGGCAGGTGGAGAACCATCAACATTAGAGGGACAGCGATGACACCACCACCCATGCCGAAGAAGGCAGAAAAAAGACCCCCCGCAAAGCCAACCAACAATAGAGCGAGGTGGGTCGCTTTTTCCTGATTTTCAGGTGGAATATACGGCTTATAGAATAAAAATTTCAAGCTGACCAGAATCTGCATCAAACCTAAACACATTTTCAGGCTTTCACCAGAGATAAACGCCGCCATCGAGGAACCAAGTAGCGAGCCGACAATCCCACCAAGAGCCAGAAACCAGACCATATGCCAATCAACATTGCCGTGCTGGCGATGACCCAGAGTGCTGCTGATTGCCGTTGGCAGGATAATAGCGAGGCTGGTTCCAAAAGCGGTATGAACAACCAGATCAGGAGGAAACCCGGCAACGGGGAATAACCAGAGAAAGAGGGGAACCAGAATAACCCCCCCGCCAATTCCCAACAATCCGGCTAAAAATCCGGCAAAGGAACCCATGGTCAGGGTCAGTATAATGATTTGTGGGGATAAAATATCCATAAACTGATGGTCTCACTAAAACAATCACTTTCGACGCCAGAAAAAAAGAGTGCCAACCAGTTACGGTTGGCACTCTTTGATATTGGAGGCCCCGAGCAGATTCGAACTGCTGATAAAGGTGTTGCAGACCTCTGCCTTACCACTTGGCGACGGGGCCGTTAAGCGCTGGTTTAACGTGCGCTTTGAAGTACCAAATCGGTCATGGAGTGTCAAGTGAAATCCTTTATATCAGGATAAAGACCTGTTTCTGAAACCCAGCTATTTATCATTCCTTTTGTTTCCAGCTGACAGGTTAAATCGCATCGACACGATTACTTTGAAAATGAAATTTCTGAATAGATGCAATTTCCCCCCTTGTCGCAACACTGCAGATAAAGTCAGGCGCAACTGGGAAAAACCTTATATACCAGCTCTTGATTTTAAAATAACGATCCGTAGAATATTTAGTCTGGAATCCAACACCTTCGGATTTCAGCATAGCCTCTTTTTGGGTCCAGAGTCGATAGAAACCTCTGCGTTGCCTTGCTGGTGGATATTGAGCTAATTGCAGTTTTTCATCGTCATTGAAATATCGATCTGCTACCTGAGAAAACACCATTCCTGCTTCAATCTGTTCCAGATCAATACCAACTGCAAATTCATTGACAACTGCCAGGGTTCCCCAATGTCCAGAATGGGATAAATTGAATGAAACTGAAGAATGAAGCGATTCAGATAGGGCTGGTTTACCGTGGGTATTGTATTGAAACTTAATTTCCTGGGGTTTGACTTTTTGATAATGACCCAGAATTTCTCTCAGTCGAGCCCTTGCGACAATAAATTGTTTTTTTTTCTGCAGATCCAGCAGACGGTCTGCACGGATTATTTCATCCGCGGCCAAAAACTCCCTCAGATCATCCAACTCAGGTTTTGAACTATCCAATTCAAATCGCCAGAGATGCAGCTCTCCATCTTTAAGAACCAATTCAGACGGTGGATATTGCCAGGGGGTGAT
>JAOZMV010000148.1 GCA_029934095.1 Desulfuromusa sp.
AATATCGCAGTCAGAAATCGATGCTCTTAATTGGCAATGTCGACAAAGCCCGGACTGTGGAAGATCTCATTGTTGCCCGTGAAGAAATTGTCAAAGTTGCCCGTGCATTGCTGAGTGAAAACCGCTCTCATATAGAGACCATGGAGATCATTTCCTACATTCACCATCGGATTATCCGGCGTTGCTATGAACTGGTTCTGGAAGAGATGAAACGGCAGGGCAAAAATCCACCAGATATCAAAATCTGCTTCATCATCATGGGCAGTGGTGGTCGCAAAGAGATGTTACTTGGTCCGGATCAGGATAATGGCTTTATCTACGAAGATTTTCCAGATGATAAACTTGCCGAAGTTGAGGCATTCATCGTCCCTTTTGCTGAAAAACTGGTCGCTGCACTCGCCCGCATCGGCTACCCCCGCTGTGATGGGAATGTGATGGTCAACAACCCTCTCTGGCGGGGCCGTCTTCAGGATTGGCAGGCAAGAGTTTCTAACTGGATCAGAGTCCCGGAAGCCCAGAAGGTGCGTTACTCCACAATTTTTTTAGACTTCATGCCAATTGCCGGTGAAGCATCATTGTGTCACGACCTGAGAAAAATTGTCCATCAGGAGGTCAAAACCCATCCATTGTTTCTTTACCACATGATGGAGCTTGATTTTAAACTTAAAGTACCGCTGAGTCTGATCGGTCGCTTCTCGTTGGAACGGGAGAAGAAACACAAGGGGCAGTTATCAGTCAAACAAGCAGGGAGTATCTTTATTGTCGATTGTGTCCGGATGTTCCTCCTTGAGCAACAAGTGGACGCCACCACCACCACAGAACGCCTTGATCAACTGGTTAAACTGAAGATTTTCAACCCGGAAACAGCTGAACATATCAAAGCAGCCTTTGAGGCTTTTACCTTTTTGCGCTTGCGCAATGAAATCGCCCTGATCGACCAGGGGAAATTCCCGTCTCACTACCTGGATCCCTACAGCTTGACAAAGAAAGAACAGGAGATCCTCAAAGAAGCATTCCGGGCTGCCAGCAAGCTTCAGGATTCAACCAAGAGACATTTCTCCAAAATTGTTGGTTGAGCATCGGCTGACAGATTCAACACATCTATCCATCGTTACTGAATCCTTCTCCCTCAGGGAGAAGGTGGTCGAGGACCGGATGAGGGGGGACGGTTTAAAAGTATAAACAATTCAGGCAACACCTTCCCCTCACATTTTAGAATATGGCAGACGGATGAGATTAATTCAGATAATTAATTGATTGCGAAAAATACTGTTTCTATTAAAATAGGGGCGAATGTTAAAACGCTGTTCTGAGTTGTGCAACCAGTGAGTGAAACCTCTATGACAAGAAAAGAAGAACTACAGTCTTACTGGAAACAGAATGTCAGATATATCGTTATTCTGCTCTCCATCTGGTTCACCGTTTCCTACCTGTTTGGAATTGTTTTCGTCGATCAACTAGATAAAATAAAATTATTCGGCTTTCCCCTGGGCTTTTGGTTTGCCAACCAGGGAGCCGAAGTTATCTTCTGCCTGCTGATTGTTGTCTATGTCCAGTTAATGAACAGACTTGATCGTAAATATGATGTTTTTGAAGACTGATGGCGTCGCAAAAAGTCCGCTCCACAGCGTTGCAGCTTTTTCAGGATCTCGACATACAATGTATGCCTTCGCCCCTGAAAAATCACTGCGCCTTGTCGAACGAAATTTTTGCTTAGCCATTTCACAAACATTTAACTCCAACGACGCAAACAACCGGGTTGTATCAAGTTCATTGCAGAGGGAAATCCGATCATGAGTATTACAACCTGGACCTGGATTCTTGTTGGCGTAACCTTCGCTATCTATATCCTGGTTGCCATTCGTGCCCGCGCTGTTTCCACCGGGGCATTTTACACGGCTGAACGGACCATCCATCCAGTTCTGAATGGTATGGCAACCGGGGCCGACTGGATGTCTGCCGCCTCATTTATCTCTATGGCCGGAATGATCTCTTTCATGGGGCGTGACGGATCCATGTACCTGCTGGGGTGGACCGGTGGTTATGTTTTACTCGCCATGTTACTCGCTCCCTACTTGCGCAAATACGGCAAATTCACCGTCCCGGAATTTATCGGCGACCGCTACTATTCCCAGGGTGCCCGGATCATCTCCCTCATCTGTGCTATTTTTATCTCGTTCACCTATGTCGCCGGGCAAATGCGGGGTGTCGGGGTGGTTTTCTCGCGCTTTCTCAATGTTCCCATCAATACCGGTGTCGTTATCGGGATGTGTATCGTGTTCTTCTACGCTGTCCTCGGGGGGATGAAAGGGGTCACCTATACCCAGGTTGCCCAGTACTGCATACTGATCATTGCCTACATGATACCAGCGATCTATATTTCCATCATGTTGACCAACAACCCGATTCCCGCGTTTGGTTTCGGGAGTTCTATCAGCCCTGGTGGAGCAGAGATTCTGAATGACGCTTCAACCCAGGGGAGATATCTACTTGATGTTCTGAACGGTATCCACAAAGACCTGGGATTCAGTGAATACACCTCAGGGGTGAGACCTAAAATTGATATCTTTTTTATTGTTGTCGCCCTGATGGTCGGCACTGCCGGCTTACCCCACGTTATCATCCGCTTCTTTACTGTTCCAAGGATCAGGGATGCCCGTGCTTCAGCAGGGTGGGCTCTGTTTTTTATCGTTCTCCTCTATACCGCTGCCCCCGCTGTTGCTGTCTTTGCGCGAACAAATTTCATCAAAACAGTTCACAATGTCCACTATGACCACGCCCCAAAGTGGCTTAAAAACTGGGAATCAACCGGATTGATTGCCTGGATCGATAAAAATGGGGATGGGAAAATGCAGTACGGCCCCGGGAAAGCGATCACAGGAAAACCCAAATATACCGGAAAAACCGGCAATCTTGGCCAGGCACTGGTTTCAAATCTTATCACCACCGATGCAAATGAACTTTATGTTGATCGCGACATTATGGTTCTGGCCAATCCTGAAATTGCCCGACTACCTAACTGGGTCATTGCCCTGGTTGCTGCAGGCGGGTTAGCAGCAGCACTCTCTACTGCGGCAGGGCTGTTGCTGGTGATCTCTGCATCCATTTCCCATGACCTGATGAAAGGGGTGCTGATGCCAAGCATGTCTGAAAAAGGGGAGTTGATGTGGGCCCGTTGTGGTGCGGCAGGAGCAGTGGTTATCGCTGGGCTGTTTGGAATTTTCCCCCCTGGCTTTGTTGCTCAGGTGGTTGCCTTCGCCTTCGGCCTGGCAGCAGCCTCATTTTTCCCTGCCATCATCATGGGTATTTTCAGCAAAAAAACCAACGTCTACGGGGCAATGACCGGCATGATTGCCGGAATCGGCTTTACCACCACCTACATCATTTATTTCAAGTTTATCAACCCAGGGGCCAACAGACCGGAAAACTGGTGGTTTGGAATTTCTCCCGAAGGGATCGGGGCGGTCGGTATGATCATCAACTTTGTATTGATGTATATCGTTTCAAAAGTCACCCCGGAACCACCACAGGAGATTCAGGATCTGGTAGAAAGGTTACGTTACCCGGTCGAAAGAACCACTGGCGAAACAAAAATATCGACAGATGCGCGCAAACCCTATTGAGAGGATTTTAGACCTAACTTTCGAATCTCCCCCAACCCCTCTTTGCCAAAGAGGGGAGCTATGTAGCCTCCCCCTTTAAAAAAGGGGGATTGAGGGGGATTTTTCATATCAGAGACAAAACAGCCCCTGAAAGCAATGACTTTCAGGGGCTGTTTTAGCTACGACAATAATCTGCTTAAATGTGCTTAAAGAAGCTTTTTTACCGCATCTAGTGCTGCGATATAGTTTGGTTCTGCGGTCACTTCTGGTACCAGCTCGACATAAACCACCTTGTTATTCTGATCAATCACATAGACGGCCCGCGCCAGCAACTTCAACTCTTTCAACAGTAAACCATAATTCAAGCCGAAGGAACGATCCTGATAATCGGACAGAGTCTGAACCTTGTCAATCCCGGCATTACCACACCAACGCTTCTGCGCAAAAGGGAGATCAACACTGATAGTATAAACAACAACTGAATCGGGAAGATTGACAACATCCTGATTAAACTGGCGGGTCATCGTGTCGCACACCGGAGTGTCCAGGGAAGGAACGACCGCAATCAGTTGAATTTTTCCAGCTGCAGTTGCCAGAGTTACCGGTTGTAGACCATTGTCAACAACCCGAAAGTCCGGTGCAGTATCTCCAACCACAACTTCTGAACCGAGTAAGGTTGCCGGGTTTCCCTTGAATAACACTGCTGCTTCACGTTCTGGATAATCACTCATTGCATAGCTCCTGTATTTGTTTGATGTAAAATATCTGACTAAATTAGTCGCCTATCTTACATGACCTGCCCCCACAGTCAATCAAATAATAAAACAAAAGAAAAACCCCGCTCACAACAATTGTGGCGGGGTAAAATCTATTATATTTAAAGAATCAACTACTCCACCTGGGGTGGCACAATAGTCACCGCACG
>JAOZMV010000012.1 GCA_029934095.1 Desulfuromusa sp.
GTAATATTCTGTTGCTTGCTGATGCGCACCATCTTGCGCAGTAAAAACCACCAGGTGAATGCAATCAGGGTTGGCCCCAGGTAGATCGGGAGGAATTCCAGGCCGCTGGTGGCTGCTTTACCAACGCTGCCATAAAATGTCCAGCTGGTGCAATAGACAGCTAGCGACAATGAATAAACATGTGAATTTTTAAGGAGGCAGGTGCCGGTTTTACGGCACTTCTCCGCATATAGGGCGACCAGAAACAACAGCGCAAAATAGCCAAGGGAGACAAACAGAACCGTTTTAGCAGAGATGATCGACATGAAGAGGGTGGTCTTTGCCGGGATCATGGGTCGCTTTTATCTCCCCCCATATCGACACTGTCGGGCGATTCTTTTCCTGTGTAGCGGACAAAAAAGAAGATAACGGCAATTGATATCGGCCAGCCGGTAAAGAAATAGAGAACCAGTTTCGGAATACCGAAAACAAGCTGTTCGGTATTGAAGATATGGATAAAGGGGAAATTGATCATGATCAAGCCTAGAATCAGACAGAGGACCCAAGCTTCTCTGATCGAATTTTCTTGTGACTCTTTCATCGTCAGACCTTTTTCTGATTAAATCCACAACGATGCTATCCAAAATCAGATAGACACTCTATAGACTAATCCTGAAAGAATATAATTACAATAATTATAATCTTCACATGGTATGAATTTACCAGAAATTTCAACGCTGTAAAGTTGGTCAGACGTTTTTTTAAGGGTTTGACGGTCAGGAAATGAGTATGCTACTTATCGATACTGGCTTAGCCCGCATATTTTGTTTTTTTATAAGATCATCATCGATGGGTAATAGTCTTTATCCTGTTGCCGGTCTGAAGGAATGTTTTTTTGAAGATTGAGTCTATTTTGAGGGTTAAAAAAATAGTTTTCAGCCTGCTTCCCATCCTGATGATTGTTTCCGGTTGTGTTGCTGTGAATCAGCCTGAATTGCCTGTTCAGGAGAAAGCCAGTTCTGTTAAGTATCATTCGCAACTGGTTGATCCTGCAGCAAAGGCCCTTTTTTCTTTCAGTAAATTCAGAATGCTCGGCGCTGAAAATCACTGGGAAGAGGCGATTGCTGCCCTTGAGCAGGCAATTAGTTTTGATCCCCAATCTGATTATCTGCAGCTGATTCTGGCTCGAGCTTATCTGCACCGTCAACAACCGGAGCAGGCGGTTGCCGTTTTGGAAGCTCTGTTGGCCAGAGATCCAGAGAATGCTACAGGTCATGAGCTGCTGGGGGAGGTTTTCAGCTTTCAACAAAAGTATGTTCTTGCGATCAACCATTTTCGCCGGGCATTACAGTTGGATCCGGATAATGCGGTATTGCCGTTGCGCCTGGCGATGGCGCTTACCCGACTGGAGCGGCAGGAAGAGGCGATAGTCGTATTGGAAACACTGCTTGAGCAGCATCCAGAAGGCGATCTTGCCCGGCTCAACCTGGCACGTCTTTATCTGCTGGAAAAACAGACGGATAAAGCGGCAGCAGCCTATCAGCAGTTGTTGACGCAGCAGCCGGCCCAGGGACAGGTCATTCTGGAATTTGGAGAATTGCTGGAGCAGGAAGATTCCACTGCTGCCTTTGAGCTGTATCAATCCTTCATTGATCAGAATCCAAGGGAGGTGGCGGTTAGACAACAACTTGCACAATATCTTCTTGAACAGAATCAATTGGACGATGCTCTCGTACAACTCAAAGTCATCCAACAACAATTTCCCGATAATTTAAAAATAATCAATCAAATCGGATTGGTTCAATTGGAATTGGAACAATGGGTTGAGGCTGAGAATACCTTTCGTCTGTTGCTGGAATCGAAAGATGATCAAGAAAACCGTCGTTATTATCTCTCTCTGGCGTTATCAGAGCAGGGGAAGTTTTTAGAGGCTATTGCTGTTTTAGAGCCACTATCCAGTGCTTCACCGATTTATACCGAGGCGGCATTGCAGTTGGCCTACCTGTACAAACAAGCGGATCAGAATGATCAAGCCATTTCAATCTTGCAGCAACTACTGGCACAGGGGGTAGAGCGACCCGATTTATATTACTATCTCGTTGTTTTTCTCGATGATAGTGGGGATTATGAGCAGGCTGTTGATGTCGCACTGATCGGAGATAAAAAATATCCCGAAGATGTTCGCTTGCTCTACCAGCTGGGGGTGCTCTATGAAAAAATGGAACAGCATCAGTTAGCCATGCGGACGATGGAAAAGATTCTGTTATTGGACGATAGTCATCCTGATGCATTGAATTTTCTCGCCTATGGGCAGGCAGAGAACGAAATTGATCTCGATTTAGCATTGTCCCGCGCACAAAAAGCGTTGGCAATAAAGCCCAGTGGTTATATTGTTGATACTCTGGGGTGGGTGCTTTTTAAAATGGGCCGTTATTCTGAAAGCCGTGAGCAACTTGAAAGGGCGTTTGAATTACATCCTGATGATGCTGTCATTCAAGAGCACTTGGGGGATCTTTATCGTGCTATGAACCTCTGGGAAAAGGCTGAGTCAGCATATCGACAAGCATTGAAAATAGATCCTCACGCGACGCAGGTTAAAGAAAAGCTTGAACAACTATCACTGGAGGGGCATTGATGCGCTGGTTGATTTTATCTCTGTTTGTTCTGCTGGTTGGTTGTATTCGTCCGTCGGATCCGGTTTGGACCGAAATCCCTACGGCACAGCAGTTACTGGATAGCCTCAGCTCCGATTCAAAGCCTTACACGACGCTGGATGCCGCTGCAAGTGTGGCTTTGACCACCGGAGAGAAGTTTTTTTCCAGTCAACAGTTCCTCTTATTGCAAAAGCCGGACCGTTTACGGGCTGATGTGCTTACCGGATTTGGCCAACTGGTTCTCCAGATTGCCTCTGATGGTGAAATTTTGTCGGTATTTCTCAATACGACTGTTCCTGCCAGGTTTCTTCGTGGTTCGGCCAGTTATGAAAATATTTACCGCTTTATCAAGGTTCCCCTTGCGATTGAAGATTTACTCACCCTGTTGCTGTACGAGCCGCCGCTGATCGTTTATCAGCACAGCCGCGTTACTGTATCGGGAAAAAACTTAATATTGACCTTGCTGGGTGCCAACAATAACCGTCAGGAACTGTTATTTGATCAACAACTCAGAGTCGTCGGTTGTCGCTATTTTGCTGCGGGGGAAAAGTATCTGATTGTTGATTACCAAAAGTTTTCCAAGGAAAATCAGTTTCCACAACTGGTCCAGCTTGCAATGCCACTGGAACGGACTCGGGTTAAGGTGAAATTTTCTGATCTGAAGGTCAACACGAGGATTGATCTTGCCCGGTTTTCCTTGAAAGAGCATGTGAATATCCCGATTGAAGAATTGCCTGACTGAACTGGTATAAGTTGATGAGAAATACTTTCACCCGTAACTTTTTATTTATCACTATTGTTGTGTTGCTGCTTGGCGGTTGCAGTAACAGTAATGAAGCGAGCCACCCGGGAATTGTAGCGGCAGGTACCCCGGAATATGGTGACACTTTTATTGAATCTTCAATCGGGGATGCCAGCACTCTGTTGCCGGTTCTGGCTTCAGACTCCGCTTCCAGTTCGATCAATGGTTTGATTTATAACGGTTTGGTCCGGTACGATAAAAATCTGCAGATAGAGGGGGAACTGGCTGAATCCTGGGAGGTTTCAGAGGACAATTTGACCATCACTTTTCACCTGCGTCAGGGTGTGACCTGGCACGATGGTGCACCGTTTACTTCTGCAGATGTGAAATTCAACTATCAGCTTTATGTCGATCCCAAAACTCCGACAGCTTATGCCGAATCATTCAAGCAGGTGACCGGGATAGAAACGCCTGATTTTTACACTGTTATCGTTCATTATGACAAGCCTTATGCTCCGGCATTGATCAGTTGGGCGACGTCAATTCATCCTCGCCATCTGTTGGAAGGTGAGAATATCACCAAGAGCCTGCTGGCACGCAAGCCGGTTGGCACTGGCCCCTATCGGTTTATTGAGTGGCTGGGAGGTGAGAAAATTGTTCTTGAGTCTAATCCTGACTATTTTGAGGGACAACCATATATCAAGCGAGTGGTATATCGAATTATTCCTGATATTTCCACTCAGTTTCTTGAATTGCAGACTGGCAGCCTTGATTATATGGGTCTTTCACCATTGCAGTTTGATCGCCAGACAGATACCCCCGCATTCAGACGGCTGTATAATAAATACCGGTATCTGAATTTTGGGTATACTTACCTCGGTTATAACTTAAAACGTCCGCTGTTTCAGGATAAGCGCGTCAGACAGGCTCTTTCCTATGCCATCAATAAACAGGAACTTATTGATGGTGTCCTGCTGGGGTATGGTAAAGTTGCAACTGGGCCATATAAGCCGGACACTTGGGTTTATAATGGTAATGTTCCAAAATATTCGTATGATCCAGATAAGGCGCGACAGCTTTTGGCCGAAGCTGGCTGGCAGGATACCGATGATAATGGTATTTTGGACAAGGATGGCAAGGAGCTGGAATTTACGATTGTTACCAATCAGGGCAATGATCTGCGCTCGAAGACCGGTGAAATTATTCAGCGGCGCTTCAAAGAGATTGGTGTCGCAGTGAATTTGCGGATTATTGAATGGGCAACGTTTCTCAAGGAGTTTATCAATCCGGGCAATTTTGATGCGACGATTCTCGGTTGGACTGGTGGACCAGAGCCTGATCAGTATAATATCTGGCATTCCAGTAAGACCGGCCCGCGTGAATTGAACTTTATTGGTTTTAAAAATGCGGAGGTTGACAGTCTGCTGGAGCAAGGCCGGCGAGTTTTTGATCAACCGCAGCGCAAAGCTTTTTATGACCGTTTCCAGGAAATACTGGCTGAAGAGCAACCCTATACTTTCCTCTATATTGGTGAGGCTCTGCCGGCCGTGTCCAAAAGATTTCGAGAGGTAAAACCGGAACCCGCCGGGATCCGTTATAATTTTAATCAGTGGTTTTTCCCCAAGGCAGAACAAAAATATGCCCGCTTAAATGACGTTTTTTTTGTGAGAGTTTTATGCTGAGCTATATTGCGAAACGTCTACTGCTGTTAATTCCCTTGCTACTGGGGATCACCCTGATTTCATTTGTGGTGATTCATCTGGCTCCTGGTGAACCAACCGATCTGCAGACCCAGCTTAATCCGCAGGCCAGCTCTGAACTGCAGGAGCGGTTACGTTCTGAATATGGACTGGATCAGCCTCTTTATGTCCAGTATGGAAAGTGGCTGTCACGCTTGTTGCGGCTCGATTTCGGTGAATCTTTTGCCACCGACCGCAGGCCGGTTTTGGATAAAGTTCTAGAGCGTTTACCGGTGACTATTTTACTCAATCTGCTTTCGATTATTTTGATTCTTGCTGTCTCTATCCCGCTGGGGATTATTTCAGCAATTCAACGAAATTCCGGCTTTGATCGGATGACCACAATTCTGGTATTTACTGGCTTTGCCATGCCTTCATTCTGGTTGGCACTGCTGCTTATGGATTGGTTTGGTGTGCGCCTGGGAGTATTGCCGGTTTCTGGTTTGAAATCCCTTGGCTATGAGTATTTAAGTTGGGGGGGGCAGCTCCTTGATCGGATCAGCCATCTGGTTTTGCCGGTATTTGTTTCTGCAATTGGTGGTCTGGCAGGATTTTCCCGCTATATGCGCTCTAATATGCTTGAAGTGATTCGCCAGGATTATATTTTGACTGCCCGGGCTAAAGGTTTGTCAGAACGGGTGGTTATTTATAAGCATGCTTTACGTAATGCGCTGTTGCCGGTCATTACTATTCTGGGGCTCTCAGTCCCGGGATTAATTGGCGGCAGTGTGATTTTTGAAACAATTTTCGCTATTCCGGGAATGGGGAAGCTTTTTTACGATGGTGTTATGATGCGCGATTATCCATTGATCATGGGAATCCTGGTTATGGGTGCAGTTTTGACATTGTTTGGAAATTTATTGGCAGATATCTGTTACGCTCTGGCAGATCCACGTATTCGTCACAGCCACCAGGGTGGGGGTTCAACGTGATGAGCAAAACAAGAAAAGTAGGAATTCTATGAAAAATAATGCAAATCGATTAGGGGAAATGTTGGTGGAAGCTGGACTGATTGATCAGTTTCAACTTGAATCTGCACTTTCCATGCAACGTAACCTGGGCGGCCAGATCGGCAGTGCCCTGGTCAAACTCGGCTACCTGCCTGAAGAGACAATCGCAGAATTTCTGGAGTCTCAGGAAAAATACTCTCGGGTCTCTCTGCAGGACTTTGAAGTTCCAGAACCGCTCATGGCACTGTTGTCGGTTGAACGCATGTTGGAATTGATGGTGATCCCGATTGAACTACGCAAAACTAGGAATGAAAAAATATTGCGCGTAGCGATGACTGATCCGACCAATCTCAAACTGGTTGATGATTTGCAATTTGCAACCGGGTGTAAGGTTATTCCGGTGTTGGCTTTAGAGGGTGAAATTGAACAAGCGATTAAAGGCAATATCTTCAAGGAGCCAACTAAACCCCCAATCGAAAAGAGTGTGATTGACTATAACGTGGTCGATTTCAGTGATGCCGCTACAGAGGACCCGCGTCTTGACCGTTTGCTGGAGCTATTGAAAGAAAAAGGGGTTTTAAGTGTGCTTGATATCGAGCGGGTAAAGTTTAACTGATGAAGTCACAATCTCGGCGTAGTTTTCTTCTCGATGTTATCTGGCAGCGGTTACGTCATAACCGTATGGCTCTGGTTGGTGCCGGAATCGTTCTGGTTATGTTTCTGATGGCAGCCGCTGCTTCAGTCAGTGGTGTTGATCCCGCGGCTATAGATATTAAACAGAGCCTCTTGCCACCAAGTATGGCGCACCCTTTCGGAACCGACGACCTGGGTCGGGAGGTTTTTGTGCGGATGCTTTACGGTGCGCGGATTTCACTGCTGGTTGGCTTTGTCGCGGTTGGAATTTCAACCATCATTGGAATTATTCTTGGTTCTCTGGCCGGTTATTATGGCCGTTGGGTCGATACGTTGGTGATGCGTTTTGTTGACATCATGCTCTGCTTTCCAACTTTCTTTCTGATTCTGGCCGTGATTGCATTTCTTGATCCATCCATCTGGAATATCATGATTGTGATTGGATTAACCAGCTGGATGGGGGTGGCACGCTTGATCCGTGCGGAGTTTCTCAGTTTGCGCCAGCGTGATTTTGTTCTCGCCGCTCAGGCCCTTGGTGCCTCCGATCTGCGACTCATTTTCCGCCACATCCTACCCAATGCCATGTCGCCGGTTCTGGTTTCTGCGACCCTGGGAGTTGCCGGGGCGATCCTGACCGAAAGTGCCCTTTCATTTCTTGGTATCGGTGTGCAACCGCCAACCCCCTCGTGGGGAAACATGTTGATTGTCGGCAAGCAAACCCTTGGCAGTGCCTGGTGGTTATCGGTTTTTCCCGGCCTGGCAATCTTGATAACTGTTTTAGGTTATAACCTTCTTGGTGAGGGAGTTCGCGATGCTCTTGACCCGAGGTTAAAAGAATGATGCTGGCGCAGCCATTGTTTTTCTGCGAGACTTAATTTAATGACAGCTTTACAGTTTTTGGAGCGGCGCTTCTCTGCTTTAGCTGAAGAAGATTATGCTGCGGTCTATGACAGCTATCACCATGATGCCCCCTTTTTGCAACAATTCGGTAGCCGTAGCATCTATATCCGTTTTGCTGAACAACAGTTGAGTGGTATTGAGATTAAAAACTGGTACTGTTTGTGCCAGCGAATGGTCGCTGAAACGCAACTGGAGGTGCTTCTGGTGATGGAACTAGAAACTGCTGCTGGATCCCAGTTTTTTTACGAACTCGCCATGCTGATTGAAACCGATGCCGGTTGGCGCTATCATTCAGCGCAGAAATTGGGGGCTGAGGACTATTCCGGTTCTCCCGATAAAATTTCTTTTCACCACTTTGATAATGCACCACAAAAGATCCGTTTTTAAATTATGCCTGAATTGCCTGAAGTAGAAACGACCCTCCGCGGGATTGCTCCTCATGTCATCGATCGCACCATTCTGGAGTGTGTATTTAGAACCACAAAACTACGCTGGCTGCTTGATCCGGCCCTTTGTCACCATCTTCCCGGACAGAAAATAAACAAAGTTGAACGTCGGGCAAAATATCTGTTGCTGTCCTGTGACCGGGGAACAATAATTTTACATTTGGGGATGTCGGGTAGTTTGCGAATTGTTCCTGCGGGAACAACTGAACAGAAACACGATCATGTCGATCTGATCTTGACCGATGGGCAGTGTTTGCGTTTGACCGACCCACGTAAGTTTGGTGCATTTATTTACACCGATACCGATCCCTATAGTCACAAATTGCTCCATAAGCTAGGACCTGAGCCACTGACCGATGTTTTTAATGGGGATTATCTCTATGCTATGGCCAAAGGGAAGAAACAGTCGATTAAACCATTTATCATGGACCAGAAAACGGTTGTCGGAGTGGGAAATATCTACGCCAGTGAAGCCTTGTTTCGTGCTGGAATCCGTCCAGATCGAGCTGCGGGAAGGGTTGGAGTTGAGCGTTATAAGAATCTGACCCGTGCAATTAAGGAAATCCTGACCGAGGCAATAACTGCTGGTGGCACAACGATCAATGATTT
Source organism: Desulfuromusa sp. (assembly GCA_029934095.1). Classification (GTDB taxonomy): domain Bacteria; phylum Desulfobacterota; class Desulfuromonadia; order Desulfuromonadales; family Geopsychrobacteraceae; genus Desulfuromusa. Next base: position 8,653 of record JAOZMV010000012.1, read on the forward strand.
CAGCCAAGCTGATGGCAAGCCGGGTTATTTTACGCAACAATTGCAGGTTTACAGCCGCAGTGGTGAACCCTGCATGATCTGTGGTCAACCCATCCACAATCAACGGTTGGGGCAGCGTTCTACCTTTTTCTGCCCCACATGTCAGCGTTGATTCTGATTTTCGAATTTCCCACAACCCCTCTTTTCCAAACAGGGGCGTTTTTAAACATCCCCCTTAGAAAAAGGGGGATTGAGGGGGATTTGTCGTAACGAGGTTATTATGGAACAATTTAAGTTTCAATTTACCTATCGTGTTGGTGTCGCTGATATCAACTACGGTGGTCATGTCGCTAACTCGGCTGTGTTGAATTTCTTTCAGGATGCCCGAATTGCTTATCTGGCCACACTCGGCCCTTATACAGAGATTGATCTCGGGGGCTGCGGAATTATTATGCCCGAAGCACACGTCTATTTTCGGAAAGAGATGTTTCTCGGTGATCAGTTGTCTATCGGGGTTAAATCACGAGATTTGAAACGTTCCAGTTGGATGATGGAATACCGGATTGAGCGGGATAGCGAATTGACAGCAGAAGGGGAGACTCCGTTGCATTGTTTTAACTACCAGACGCGTAAACTATGCCGTATTCCGGTTGCGATTCGCTCTGCACTGACAGACTTCGAAATGATGTGATTGCAGGGGTTTAAAACTGTTTTTAACGCCCTGCAACTGTGGATTTTCCCAGAATTAATCTGTATTGGTGGTCTGTAACTTTTAAGGGGTCTTTCTACCTTGACGAAACCGGGGTGCTGAGGTTATCTTGCGGCACCAAATTGAACAGTTAAGGATAGCGATTATGGAAGAACTGAACGAATTATTACAGCAACGGCGGGACAAAATCGAAAGCTTTCAGGCTGCTGGTGTTGACCCTTTTGCTAACGATTTTACGGTAACGCACAATGCTCAGCAGGTGCTTGAAGCACACGCTGATGATGATAAACAAAAATTGGAAGAGGTGAACGTTACTTACCGTCTCGGTGGGCGAATTATGGCTCGCCGTGATTTTGGCAAGGCGGCATTTTTGCAGCTGCAGGATGGCAGTGGCCGGATGCAGATCTACGTTGCGAAAAATCAGGTCGGTGAGGATGCTTTCGAACAATTTAAAAAGTTTGATATCGGTGATATTATTGGAGTCTCCGGCTCCCCCTTTCGGACCAAAACGGATGAACTCTCTGTTCGGGCGGCTGAAATCCGGTTGCTGACTAAATCTCTTCTACCTCTGCCTGAGAAATGGCACGGCTTGACCGACGTAGAAACCCGTTATCGCCAGCGCTATCTTGACCTGATTGTCAATCCTGAGGTGGGTGAAGTGTTTCGTAAGCGGAGCCGGATTGTCAGTCTGATCCGTGAATATATGCTGGAGAGTGATTATCTGGAAGTTGAAACGCCGATGATGCACCAGATTGCCGGTGGTGCAACCGCTAAACCTTTTGTGACTCACCACAATACGCTGAAGATGGATCTGTTTTTGCGAATTGCGCCAGAGCTCTATTTGAAGCGATTGGTGGTCGGTGGTTTTGACCGGGTGTTTGAGATCAACCGTAACTTTCGAAATGAGGGCATTTCAATTCAGCATAACCCCGAATTTACGATGATGGAGTTTTATCGGGCGTATGCAACTTATCATGATTTGATGGACTTTACTGAGGAGTTGCTTTGTCATGTCACTGATAAAATTTGTGGCAGCCTGGTCATCCCTTATGGTGACAAAGAGGTTGACCTGACCCCGCCGTGGGATCGTTTAACCTTGAAAGAGTCAATTGTCAAGTACGGCTCTGCCGATATGACAGTTCTGGAAGATCGGGATAAATCGTTTGCCTATGCTCAATCACTTGGCCTGGAATTGGACAGCCAGATTGGTCACGGTAAACTGCTGGCAGAAATTTTTGATGTGGTGGTTGAGCCAAAACTCTGGCAGCCAACATTTATTACCGAATATCCCACTGAAATTTCACCGTTATCACGTAAAAATGATCAGAATCCCGATGTTGTGGATCGATTTGAACTGTTTATTGTTGGTCGTGAGTTGGCCAACGCTTTCTCTGAGCTCAATAATCCATTGGATCAGAAAGAGCGTTTTCTCCAACAGCTGAAAGAAAAGGAAGCCGGGGATGAAGAGGCTCATGGGATGGATGAGGATTACATCCGTGCTCTTGAATATGGACTGCCGCCCACAGCGGGCGAAGGGATTGGCATTGATCGCCTGGTGATGTTGTTGACCAATTCTGCGTCGATTCGTGATGTGATTTTATTTCCTCAATTACGCCCGGAAATCAGCTGATTTGGAGGAGTAAAATAGTGAGATTATAGGGGTGAGGTGTGAGGTAGACGAATTCTTACCCCTTACCTCTTACTCCTTACCCTTCACTCCTCACTGGAGTTTTATGTCCTACGAATGGTTTATCAGTCTCCGTTATTTACGTGCCAAACGGAAGCAGACCTTTATCTCAGTTATATCTTTTATTTCGATTGCCGGGGTGACCCTTGGGGTCGCCGCGTTGATTTTGATTCTGGCAGTCATGACCGGTTTCAGCGATGGGGTACGCCGGCAGATTCTGGGAAATGTTCCTCATGTGTTGATTCAGCGCCTTGGTGGGGGAATTGATAATCCGCAACAGCTAATAGCGGCAGCAAAGCAGACTCCGCATGTTCTTTCCGCCTCCCCCTTTGTCTCTAAAGAGGCGATGTTATTATCCAAAGGAAATGTGTCGGCAGTCAGTGTAAAAGGGATTGAAGCGGAACATAAAATATTTTCTCAAGCGCTATTAACTCTGGATGGCCAACCTGCTGTTGAGCCGTTTTTTAGTACGATAACCAAGCGGCCTGGAATTATTATCGGCATCGATACTGCAAGTAGCCTGAGTGTGGCTGTTGGTGACTCCATCAATGTTATCCCCCCGTTATTTACCATAACTCCCTTCGGGATGATCCCGAAGATGAAGCCATTTCAGGTTGTTGCTATTTTTGAGAAGCAAAGTAGCCTGGTTGACAGCTTTTACGCCTACATCCCTTTACCCGTTGCACAGCATTTCTTTGATTTAGAAGGAATTGTCAGTGGTATAGAGCTTGAAGTTGATGGTTATGAACGAGCTCCTCAGGTTGCTGATTCCTTGAGCGCCCAGTTTGAATTTCCTACCATTATTCGGCCGTGGCAAAGTATTTATGGCTCTTTTCTGTCGGCACTTAAATTAGAAAAATTAGGCTTGTTTATTATCCTGGGTATTATTGTCCTCGTCGCTGCATTTAATATCGCGACAACCCTGATTATGGTGGTGATGGAAAAAAATCGTGACATTGCTATTCTGCGGGCTATGGGTGCCAATGCTCGCAGTATCATGAAAATATTCATGCTGGAAGGTCTTATTATCGGTACCATAGGGACGGGATTGGGAACGACATTAGGGGTCTTTCTGGCAACCTATGCAGATGTTGCAATTAAATTTCTTGAACGGACCTTTGGTATCCGGATTTTTGATCAAGCCGTTTACGGAATGGAGCACTTCCCTTCAGAAATTGTTGTCAGTGATGTGGTTATGGTCGTAGTGATGGCAATGAGTATTTGTTTGCTGGCGACAATATACCCGTCCTGGCGAGCATCACGCATGGATCCCACCGAGGCTCTGCGCTATGAATGATGGCTTAGCCATTTGTGTGGGTGTGAGATCATTATGAATGATTCGGCAATGATTGAAGTTTCTGCGTTGGGTAAAAGCTTTATGACCCCCGGTGGAACCATCGAAGTTCTGCGGGGTGTCAATCTGAAGATCTGTGCTGGCGAACGGGTTGCCGTTGTAGGTACTTCCGGAGCTGGAAAAACAACCCTGATGCATATTCTTGGGGGGTTGGATCATCCAACTTCCGGCGAAGTGCTGTTTGAGGGGAACAGTCTGTTTGCGTTAAAAGGTGCCGATCTTGATGCTTTTCGTAATCGTACCGTCGGTTTTGTGTTTCAGTTTCATCAATTGTTGCCTGAATTTACAGCCCTTGAAAACGTCATGATGCCTCTTCTCATCGGTGGTGTTCGGCGTACCGCTGCAGCTCAAAAAGCTTCTGCAATTTTAGGGGAAGTGGGCTTAGAACAGCGTCTGACTCACAAACCTGGAGCCCTGTCGGGAGGTGAACAGCAGCGTGTTGCCATTGCTCGTGCTCTGATCCGCGAACCACAATTATTATTGGCAGATGAGCCGACCGGAAATCTGGATAGCCGTATTTCTGATGAAATCATGCAGTTACTTAACCGGATGCATCAGGTGCGTGGTTTAACTATGATTATTGTTACCCATAATATTTCGTTGGCGAACAGTCTAGACCGAACCTTGCGCATCGAAGACGGTATTCTGGCTGAGGATAATTTAAATTGAAGTTCTCAATCTGTTTTTCTATAATCAGCCTTTTTATATTTCTACACTGAGGGTTACGGATGTTGAAAAGAGTAATATTGACACTTATTCTGTTAAGTGCGGCGGTGTTTGCCTCCGCGCAGGACTTAAGAGTGTCAGATATTCAAGTCGGGGGAAATGCCCGGATTGAAACCTCTACAGTGTTGGCAGAAATTTCTATCAAGCCGGGCGACTTGGTTTCTCTTGAAACTATAGATCAGGCGATGCAGAGTATCTTTAAATTAGGTTACTTTGATGATATTTCTGTGGAGATGACAGAGGTTCAGGGAGCTAAAATTCTCACTTTTGTGGTTCACGAACTCCCTTTGATTCGTTCGATTGTGTTTGTTGGCAACAAGAAGCTTAAAGATGACAAACTGGTTCCCCTGCTGACGATGAGAACACCTTCAATTTATAATCGAATCAAGGTTGATGTGACTCTTGAGCAAATTAAGAATGCCTATATTGTTGACGGTTATTATGCTGCAAAAATAACACCGGACTTACAGGTAGACGATAAGAACGAGGGGACGCTTACTTTTAACATTGTTGAAGGGAAGAAGATTCTGATCAGTCATATTACCTTTGTTGGTAATACTGTGTTTGATAAAGATCAACTGCTGGATAAGATGGAGACGAAAGAACGCTGGTGGCTATCCTGGATCACCGATCGGGGTGTTTATAATAAAGAGGCCATGTCTCTGGATGTTGAGAGGATCAAAGCTGCTTATCATGATGAAGGCTACCAGTCTGTAAGGGTGGGAGACCCCCAGGTTACTCTGATTAAAGATGAGTATCTGGATGTTGTGATAGAGATTGATCAAGGGTTGCAGTACCGGGTCGGGGAGGTTACCGTATCCGGTGATATGATGTATCCGCAGGAGAAATTGCGAAAGTTGGTCAGGCTGCAATCTGGAGATGTTTTTGGTACCTCGGCCTTGCGGCAAAGCATTCTGATGTTAACGGATGTCTATGCAGATCATGGTTATGCCTATACAAACGTAACTCCATTAACAAGCAAAGATCAACAACTGCAACTGATCGATCTGAACCTTGAAGTTGAACAGGGCCCCAGGGTTTTTGTTGAGCGAATTGAAATCACTGGCAATACCAAAACCCGTGACAAGGTGATTCGCCGGGAAATACCGCTGCTTGAACGTGATCTGTTTAGTGCAAAGAAGGTTAAGGAGGCAAATCGGCGGATTCGTAACCTCGGTTTCTTTGATGAAATCAATGTGACTAACAAGCCGGGTTCCGATGAGACTAAAACCATTCTTGGTGTCGCGGTTACTGAACGTTCAACCGGAACTTTTTCCATTGGTATGGGCTATTCTTCATCTGATAAACTTATGGCTCAGGGATCTATTTCTCAGGATAATCTTTTTGGTTATGGCATGCGACTTTCCCTCAGCGGCACTTTTGGTTCATATAGCACAAACTACTCTCTAGCTCTCAGTGACCCTCACTTTCTCGATACAAACTGGACTCTGGGGGGGGAAATTTATAATAATTACAGAGAATATGATGATTATGATGAAGGGACAATTGGTGGATCAATTCGGACGGGTCATCCCATCGGCAGAAAATCTAAACTCTATGTGACCTATCGATTTGAGCAGTCGGATGTCTCTAATATTGATAACGACCTCACTGATAGTATCCAGGACGAATCAGGGAATTCAACTCTGTCATCATTGACAACTCAGATAGTTCGTAATAGTACCGATTATTTTGATGATCCAAGTCGAGGTGGGATGTCTAAACTCTCTCTTGAGTACGCTGGATTGGGTGGTACGGAAAACTTTGTTAAGTCAATTGCTGAGCACCGGCACTTTTTCCCATTACCTTGGGGAACTGTTTTTTCGATCCACGGTGAGCTCGGTTATGTGACATCAACAGACAGTGATGACGTGTCAATTACCCAGAAGTTTTTCCTGGGGGGGATTCGTACCATTCGGGGTTTCCAGTATCGAGAAGTTGGGCCAAGGGAAAATGGCGATTATGTTGGTGGTTCAAGAATGGGATATTTCAACTTTGAATATCTGTTCCCCATTTATAAAAAACTTGGACTGAAGGGCGTTCTGTTCTACGATACCGGCAATGCTTGGACCAATGATGAGAATTACTTCTCTGATATGCGTCACAGTGTCGGGGCTGGAATTCGTTGGAAGAGCCCGATGGGGCCGTTGCGTTTTGAATGGGGTTATAATTTATCTCCCCGTGATTATGAAGACCAATCTGTATTTGAATTTACCATAGGAAAAGCCTTTTAATAACTTATCCATAGGAGAAAACCATGAGAAAGATCATTTTTGTTTTACTTACTACCTTTTTATTATCAACTCCAGCTTTTGCAGAGATGAAAGTTGCTTATGTCAATCTACAAAAGGCGTTAAATGATTCTGTGTCTGGTGCTCAAGCAAAAGTTAAGATTGCCGCACAGGCAAAAGAGTATGAAACAGAGTTTAAGATAAAGCAGGAAGCATTCCTGAAGTTAAAGAACGAACTTGAAAAGCAGGGGGCCCTTCTTTCAGATACAGCCAAGGCGGAAAAGATAAAAGAATATCAAACCCAGGCAGCAGCTTTGCAACAATTTCAGAATGAGGCCCGCCGCCAACTGCAGCAAGAAGATGAGAAGTATACGCAGCAGATTCTTAAAGAACTCACTGCTATTTTACAGAAATTTGGCCGTGATGGTGGCTACTCGATGATTTTTGAAAAAACTGAGGGTGGTCTTATCTATGTTGCTGCTGACATGATCGATTTGACGATTCAACTCATTGAGGCATACGACGCGAGCAAGAAGTAACAAGGAGTTTGTCGGACTATGCGGGGCGAAGCGAAAATTTGGAGGTTTGAGAACAGA
>JAOZMV010000149.1 GCA_029934095.1 Desulfuromusa sp.
GGGCGACGGCGCGAGCCAGTTCAACCCGTTTACGCAGTCCATAGGAGAGAGTCCCGGCCTGAGCTTTGCGGATATGGGTGATCTCGAGAAAATCGATGATCTCCTCAACATGGCGACGGTGTTCAAGTTCCTCGCGACGGGCTCCGGTCAACCAGTACAGGCCACCGGTTAGAAAATTGTTTTTCAACAGGTGATGGCGGCCGACCATTATATTGTCGAGTACTGACATATGATTAAACAGAGCCAGGTTCTGGAAGGTGCGGCCAATGCCAAGGTGGCAGCGTTGATTTGGTTTCAGGTTGGTAATCTCACTGCCACGAAAGCGAATTTCACCGACTTGGGGATGGTAGCGCCCGGAAATGCAGTTGAGCATCGAGGTTTTTCCCGCTCCATTAGGCCCGATGATGGAAAAAAGCTCACCAGCTTTGACGTTAAAGCTGACCCCCTGCAGGGCCTTGACCCCACCGAAGGTGAGGGAGATATTCTCTACTTGTAGAAGCGTAGCGTGATCGCTCATGCAACTTTCCTCTGGAATTGGTCATGTCTGGGGGGAGAATCTTGCAGGCTCTTCTCCGAGCAAAAAATGCAGACTGATATTATCAGCCTACCAGCCAGACTTCAAGAGTTTTATAACACTGTTTTGTTTTTTAGGTATATCACCAAAGCGTAAGCGGGTTGAGTCTGATTGTAATGCTTTGAGGAGGAAACGGTTAAAGACCACACCCCCCAACGAATTCCTATTATTCGGCCGGGGCAGCCCGGTTCTCGCCGATAAGTTTTAGCAGCTCATCCAGAGATCGGTATCCGGGAGAAATCTTTCCGTTAGGAAGGACAAGTGTCGGAGTACCGCGAATCCCCAATTTCTGAGCCAGTTTTAGATTTTCTTCAATTGCATCTGTTTCGCAACTTGGTTCAGGTAATGACTGTCCCGAAAATGCCATTTCAAGTTGTTCCATTGACTTATTGCAAATAATTGTCTGAGAAATTTTCTTGGAACTTTTTTTGAGGGGAATCAGTTTTGTATGGAATGCGAGGTCTGGGTTTACCTTGACCGCTTCGTGCAACACCTTGTGAAGTTTGGTGCAGTAGGGGCAATGGGGGTCGGTGAAAACAATAATCTGTTGGGTTGCATTAGGGTTGCCAAGTGTTAACGCATCATCAAGAGGAATATTTGCGGTGTCGACAGGGTTCAACCGCTGGTAATGTTCTTCGGTCAAATTTTTGCGATCCTTAATTCGGATAATATTTCCGGTAAACAGGTATAAACCATCGCTATCCAGGTAGATGGGTACATTTTTATCTTGCATTTTCATAGTAACAAGATAAAGACCGGAGACCTCTGCGGGTTCGACCGATAAAACCTCACCTTGAATTCCTCGCAGTGCTTCGATTGCTGCTGCTTTAGTCAATAGCTGAGGTTCGGGTTGTTGATTACTAGTGTCTGCGGCATATGCTGGCAGTGAATTCAGTAGAATGAACAAGAATAAGGGTAAGGCTAGGCGCATGTAATTCTCCTGTTTTTTAATCTTTCAGCTAGATATTGAAATTGTTCGGAGCGGGACAATAACATACCTTCCGCTATCCTTCCAACCGGTTTGCCTTGTTGTTTTTGTCGGGAAAAATGGTTTGACAAAAAAATCCCCTCTTTCTATAGTTTATCCGTTTTGCTCTCTGGATTGAGAGGGCTTTTTATTTAATTTTACGGGAGAAAATGGATATGGCTGATAATTTTAAAATTGCAGTTTTACCTGGTGATGGGATTGGTCCCGAAGTTATGGCAGAAGCACTTAAGGTGCTGGATGCTGTAGAGAAGAAATATAATGTCAGTTTTGAACGGACTTTTGCCAATGTCGGTGGTGCCGGGATTGATAAGGAAGGGAAGGCGCTGCCTGATAGTACAGTTGATATCTGTAAAAGTTCTGATGCCATCCTTTTTGGTAGCGTTGGCGGACCAAAATGGGAAAGTTTACCTCCTGATGAGCAACCGGAGCGGGGCGCTTTGCTCCCTTTGCGGAAGATCTTTGGTCTGTTCTGTAATTTACGGCCTGCAATTATTTTTCCTGCTCTGACCGGTGCTTCCAGTTTGAAAGAGAGTGTGATCGAAGGTGGTTTCGATATTCTGGTGGTACGCGAGTTGACAGGTGGGATTTACTTTGCTTCCCCCAAAGGTATTGAAGGAGAGGGGGGCGAAAGAACCGGTTTCGATACGATGAAGTATTCGGTTGCTGAAGTAGAGCGGATTACCCACGTCGCTTTTGAAGCGGCTCGTAAACGTGGCAGCAAGGTTTGCTCCATTGATAAGGCGAATGTTCTGTCGACTTCGGTTCTCTGGCGTGAGGTTGTTGCGAGAGTCGCCAAAGAGTATCCCGATGTCGAACTTTCCCATATGTATGTTGATAATGCTGCAATGCAACTGGTGCGCTGGCCCAAGCAGTTTGACGTTATGCTCTGTGGTAACATGTTTGGCGATATCATTTCGGATGAAGCAGCCATGCTGACCGGTTCTCTTGGGATGTTGCCCTCTGCTTCTTTGGCAGAAGGGTCTTTCGGTATGTATGAGCCTTCAGGTGGTAGCGCTCCCGATATTGCCGGGCAGGGGATTGCCAATCCGATCGCTCAAATTCTTTCTACTTCGATGATGTTGCGCTATTCCTTTGGCATGATTGAGGCTGCCGATGCAATCAATGCTGCTGTAGAAAATGTTTTGAACGAAGGTTATCGCACCGGTGATATTTATCAGGGGGATTCCAGTGAGAAGAAAGTCAACACCGCAGCAATGGGCGATGCAATTATTGCTAAGTTGGGGTGCTGATCAGGAAAATTCTGATAAAATATATTTTTGAATAAACGGCAGGGAGCCTTGTGGCTCCCTGTTGCGTTGTCCGGGTATTGATATGAAGGCAGGTGTCAGAAATAACAGGTCTCCTTTCGCAGGATTGAAATGGCTAAAATTAAACTGATTGTCGCTTATGACGGTACTGATTATGTTGGCTGGCAATATCAACCAAATGGTATGTCCGTGCAACAACGACTGGAGCAAGCTTTGCACCAATTAACCGGAACTATCCATACCGTTTATTCTTCCGGGCGAACTGATTCCGGGGTTCATGCTCGGGGAATGGCTTGTCATCTTATAACTGAGCAGAATTTACCCTTAAGTGCCTGGCGGGAAGGGGTGAACCGGTTTCTCCCCGATGATATTGTCGTTCGCCATGCAGAACAGGTTGACGATCAATTTCATGCACGTTTTTCGGCGCGTGGAAAACGCTATCGCTATACTATTTTACGCGATCCGGTTCGCTCTCCGCTGGAGCAAAAAATCAGCTGGCAGGTAAAAAAGCCACTTGATCTTGAAAAAATGGAGCAAGCGGCACAGAGTTTTATTGGTCAACATGATTTTGCTGCATTTCGTACCTCTGGCTGTTCTGCTGATACCACTGTCCGGGAAATATTTTCAATCAAGTTCAGAGAGCATGATTCCCTGCTCTATATTGATATCTGTGGTAGTGGTTTTCTCAGAAATATGATCAGAATGATGGTTGGAACTCTGGTCCAAATTGGTCGAGGCAAAAGACCGGTTGACGTGATTCAAAAGCTATTAGAAGGGAGCGGGTCTGTGGCTTCACCATTAACTGCTCCAGCACAGGGGCTTTGCTTGATGGATGTCTGGTTTTGATTATCGTTTTGTAAACTGAAAACCATAAAGAAAGCTGTTTTTTGGCGACGAATTATCTTGACAGGCGCAGATGACTCAGATAGATTTACCGCTTTGTGAGCCCTACAACCCTTAAGTCATAAGTTCAGAGAGGAATGCGATGAGTACTCTGGTCGCTAAAGAGCAGGATATTATAAGAGATTGGTATGTTGTTGACCTGGAAGATGTTGTTCTTGGTCGTGCTGCAACTGAAATAGCTCGTGTTTTGCGTGGCAAACATAAGCCAATTTATACTCCGAGTGTTGATACCGGAGATTTCGTTGTTGTTCTCAACGCGGAAAAAATCAAGCTGACCGGAAACAAGATGGCAGATAAGAAATATTATCACCATAGTGGTTGGCAGGGTGGTATCAAAGAAATTACCGCTGAAAAATTATTGGAAAAAAAGCCTGAAATGTTGGTTGAAACAGCTGTAAAAGGTATGTTGCCGAAGAACAAATTGGGCCGTAAAATGTTTCGTAAACTCAAGGTTTATGCCGGTAGTGAACATCCTCATGCCGCACAGCAACCTAAAGAACTGAAGTTTTAATACTGGGAGATAGCTAGATGGCTGAGCAGAAGTTTTATGCAACTGGTAAAAGAAAAACCTCTATCGCTCGTGTCTGGATGAAACCTGGCACTGGTGAGATCGTTATCAACAAACGTCCTCTGGATGTTTTCTTTGGTCGTGAAACCTCCAAAATGGTGATTCGCCAACCATTGGAGTTGACTGATAACATGGGTAAATTTGATATTTCTGTCAATGTTGCCGGCGGTGGCATCTCTGGTCAAGCTGGTGCAATTAAGCACGGCATTACCAA
>JAOZMV010000150.1 GCA_029934095.1 Desulfuromusa sp.
GCCACCAGGCAGAATCGGTCAAATCAGCTGCTGCATCGTAGGAGACGGTCCATGCAGCCGGCGAAACAACCTGAGGCTTGGTGTAATCAGGGCCGACAGTGCAAGCACAGAGGAACAACAGAACGAGGCCAACCAGCAATCGTTTACGCATGATGGTCACCTCCCTGAGGGGCTATTTCTGCAGCAACCTTCTTTTTGCGGCTGAACAGCCCGGTCGCGTTCTCAAGGACCACAAAGAAGAGTGGCACAAATAAAGAACCGACAATGGTTGAGGCCAGCATCCCGCCAATAACACCGGTCCCTATCGCTCTGAGACTGTTGGCACCGGCACCAGTGGCAACAGCCAGCGGTATGCAACCGAGAATAAAGGCCATGGAGGTCATGTAAATTGGCCGCAGTCGCAGACGCACCGCTTCAATGGCGGCGTCGGCAGCAGACATACCGGAATCCATGTTCACCACAGCAAACTCAATGATCAATATGGCATTCTTGGCCGACAGGCCGACCAGAGTGACCATCCCAACCTGGAAATAGACGTCGTTTTCAAGGCCAGCCCCCCAGGTCAGCAATAGCGCACCACAGATAGAGAATGGAACCGCCATCACCACACCAATCGGCAGCGACCATTTCTCATACTGGGCTGCCAGAATCAGAAAGACCATAATCAAACCGAAGATAAAGGCGGAGCTGGAGGTTCCACCCGATTTCTTCTCCTCAAAGGCCTGGCCAGCCCAGGAAAAATTGTAACCGGAGGGGAGAACATCAGCTGCGATCGTTTCCATCGCAGTAATCGCCTCTCCAGAGCTATAACCGGTCGCCTGACTCCCCGTCAATTTGGAAGCAGGAAAACCATTAAAACGCGGCAACAAACCGGGACCGGCAACATACCGTACCGTAGCCAGAGCGGAGAGGGGAATCATGCTGCCACTTTTGGAACGGACATAAATCTGGTCAAAATCTGCAGGATCATCGCGATATTCAGCTTGAGCCTGGATAACCACCTGCCAGATACGGCCAAACTCAACAAATTGAGCGACGTAGGAGGAGCCGAAATATGACTGTAAAGTTGCATAGACAGTCGAAACCGGCACCCCGAGAATTTCTGAACGGGAGCGATCAAGATCAAAAAAGAGCTGCTGTTCTGTGGCTGAGAAGGTTGTCGAAACCCCTGCCAACACCGGGGTTTTACGCGACTCGGCAACAAACTTCTTGGTAATTTTTTCCAATTCCTGTGGAGTTCCACCCCCCATATTCTGGATATAAAACTCAAAGCCACCAGTCGTCCCCAGACCTGGGATTGATGGTGGGTTCAGGGCAATCAAAAAACTCTCCTTAACTCCAGCGAACTTCTTGCGCAATTCGGCAACCACTCCAAAAGCAGAGGCACTCTCCCCCTCTCGTTCCCCATAGGGTTTAAGAGCAGCAAACATCAATGCTGAATTGGTTTTAACCTGACTATCAATAATACTGTAGCCATCAATCTGGGCAACTGCCTGCATCGCCGGATTTTCCAACATGATCTTAACCGCATCATCACTCACCTTGACGGTTCGCTCCATACTGGCAGCATCAGGCATGATACTGGCGGCAAAAATATAGCCTTGGTCCTCCTCCGGGACAAAGCTCCCCGGGACAATACTAAACAAGAAGACCGTACCAACCAGCACCCCACCGAAAAGCAACATGCCAATGATCTTGTGCCCAAGTAACCAGCGCACAGCCGCCACATAAATATTGGTGAACCAGGTGAAACCGCTATCAAACCACCTGAAAAATCCCCTCTTTTCCTTGTGCCCGGGCTTAAGAATACGCGCTGCCATGGCCGGAGAGAGGGTCAAGGCAACCACCCCGGAAATCACCATGGCGATAGCAATAGTGATAGCAAACTGTTTATAGAGGGTGCCGGTCATACCACCGAGAAAAGCGACCGGCAAGAACACCGAGACCAGCACCATGACCATCGCTATCAACGCCCCGGTCAACTCCCGCATCGCCTTGCGTGCCGCTTCAAATGGTGACAGATTAAGAGTCGACATACTATGTTCGACACTTTCCACCACAATGATAGCATCGTCAACCACCAGGCCAATGGCCAGAATCATACCGAACAGGGTGAGGGTGTTGGTTGAAAAACCGAGCAGGTAGATACCGATATAGGTACCGATGATACATATCGGTACTGCCAGAATCGGAATGATCGTGGCACGAAAACTCTGTAGAAAGATGAAGATCACCAGCACCACCAGGAGGACGGCCTCAAAGAAAGTGAATAGAACCTTTTTAATTGAGGCGGCCGTGAATTCGCTGGTATCGAGGACAATATTGTAATCGAGCCCCTCGGGGAAGCTCGGTCGAATCTCCTCAATCAGGGCACGAACATTGGTCGAGGTCTCAATGGCATTGGCGCCGGGCTGCTGATAAACCATAATGGCGGCTGAGGTTTTACCGTCAACTTTAGCCTGAATCGAGTAATTTTTGGAACCAAGTTCCGCATAGCCGACATCTTTGAGTCTGACAATGGCCGCACCGTCAGCATCGGTACGGATAATAATATCGTCAAACTCCTCCGGAGTGGTCAACATCCCCTGGGTGGTCACCACAAAGCTTTGCTGACTGCCCGGCGTAGTTGGGGTCTGACCGATCTGACCAATACCGAAGGCCTGATTCTGGTTCTGGATAGCATCCGCTACGTCAGTGGCTGTCAACCCCATCTGTGCCAGGCGATCCGGTTTAAGCCAAAGGCGCATGGCGGAATCGGGAACCGGAAACATGCTTGAAAGGTTGGCTCCGGGAATCCGTTTGATCGCATCAAGCAGGTAGAGATTGACATAGTTGCTCAAGTAGGTCTGATCATAGCGATCACCTTCGGAATAGAAGCTGATAACCATCATAAAAGCATTAGAGCGCTTCTGTACAATCACACCCTGTCTGGCGACCACATCGGGCAACTGGGCACTCGCCTGACTGACACGGTTTTGTACGTTAACCTGAGCCTGATCAGGGTCAGTTCCGGGCTCAAATGTAACAGTCAGAGTCATGTTGCCGGTCGAAGAACTGGTCGAGAGCATGTAGCTCATATCGTCGACACCGTTGACCTGAGATTCAATCGGTGCAGCGACCGTGTTGGCAATCACCTCAGCAGTCGCCCCGGGATAAACGGCGGTCACCTGTACTGTCGGTGGAGCAATGTCAGGGTACTGAGCGACCGGAGTTGCCGTCATGGCAACATACCCACCCAGAGTGATGATAATCGATATAACTGCGGCCAGGACCGGGCGATCAATAAAAAAACTTCCCATGGCTCTGCCTCTTCTAATTGGTCGCCGCAGGAGCGGCGGGATCGATGTTCAGTGCAGCAGTGACCACTTTAACCGGCATGCCTGGTGCTAAACGCTGGAAACCATCAGTGATGATCGTCTCACCCGGTTTGAGCCCCTTCTCGATGACCCAGTCTGTACCAACCCAGGCACCAACGACAACGGAGCGAACTTCTGCGGTTCCTTTGCTGGAGACCACAAAAACGACATGGCTTTCAGAAGTTTTTTGCACCGCCCGTTGAGGAACAACCAGTGCGTTCGGGCGCTGCAACCCAGTAAGAATTGCCGTAACAAACATCCCTGGTTGCAAAATCCCCTCCGGGTTGGGGATTTCTGCCCGAACCAGGAACGTGCCGGTTTTCTGATTGAATGATGGATCGACAAAGTTGACTTTACCAAGATGGGGATAGGGGTTCCCCTTGGAGAGTTCGATCTCAACCGTATATTCATTATCCGGTGGAGCAATGATAGTCCCCGCCGCTACTGCCGCTCTGCTTTTGGCCAGCTGGTTTTGTGAGACACTGAAGTCAACCCAGACCGGATCAACATTGGCCACATAACTCAGGTAACCACCCAATCCGGCGGTCAGATAAGCACCTTCACGAACCTCCGCTTCACCACTGACTCCGGTCACTGGCGACTTGATCAGTGTATAACTGAGGTTGAGTTCTGCCTGTTCAAGGTGAGCCCGAGACTGGTGGGTAGCCGATTCAGCTGACTTGACCGCACCAATAGCATTATCAAGGTCGCTCTTACTGGCGGCGTCAAGTTCAACCAGCGGTTTAATCCGATCAAAGTTGGACTGAGCAATCCAGAGTTGCGCCTTACTCTTCTCCAGAGAAGCTTTAGCAGCTTCAACCTGGGCCTGATAAGGTTTCTGATCCATCAGAAACATCGGCTGACCCCGCTTGACGACAGACCCCTCGGTGTAAAGAATCTTATCGAGAAAACCGTTAACCCGGGCAACAATATCCACCCGATGGGAACTTTCAACCTGCGCAACAAAGGTGGTCGCAACCGGAACCGTCTGAGGTTCAATTTTGATGGCATTCACCTCGACCGGAGCCGGTGGTGCCTTGACCTCCTCCTTTTTACAAGCGACCATATTTATTGCCACAAGGACAACGACACTCAGGGTGAGTACCCCGGGGAGTCGGTCGTAGAGAGTTTTGTCATGGTTCATT